>JARRRC010000146.1:0-14975 GCA_037381105.1 Desulfobacterales bacterium | reverse complement strand
ATTGGTACTCTATCCAAATCTATACCCCCATTATAGTGTCCAACGATAAATGGTCTATTTGCCCAACATCTGTGTTATGCTCAAAAAATAATCTTCGGAATATCACTTATATGCCGGCTTGTCCCGGTACTTCAACGGGGTGGTTATATTTTTCGCATGCCTTGATCTTGAACAAAAATCCTCATTTATGGGTGGACACTAGATATTCCCTTGCCAGAATTTCGGCAATTTGCACCGCATTGGTTGCAGCGCCTTTCCTGATGTTGTCTGCGACAACCCACATATTGATGCCGTTTTCTATGGATTCATCATCTCGAATTCGCCCCACCAGAGTCAAATCCTGTCCTGCGGCATCAATCGCAAGCGGATAAATATTGTTTTCCGGATCATCAACCACTTTGACGCCGGTTGTCTTTTCAAGGAGCGCTCTCACCTCGCGAGCGGTAGCTTTCGTCTTGGTTTCGATATTAATGGATTCCGAGTGGCCGTAAAACACCGGAACACGAACGGTGGTTGCCGTCACGCCGATGCTATCATCCTCCAGAATTTTTCGGGTTTCATGGACCATTTTCATCTCTTCTTTTGTATATCCATTCGCTAAAAACACGTCGATATGAGGAAGACAATTAAATGCAATGGTGTGGGGATACACCTTGCTTTCGTATGTTTTGAAATTGAGAATCGCACGGGTCTGAAAATCAAGTTCATCGATGGCCTTTTTGCCGGTCCCCGAAACCGCCTGGTATGTCGATACGACGATCCGCTTGATGCCGTATGTTTTATGCAAGGGATTCAGCGGAACCACCATTTGAATTGTCGAGCAATTCGGATTGGCAATAATTCCTTTGCTTTTAAACTGAGCGATCGCATGGGGATTGACCTCCGGAACCACCAGTGGAACTTCGGGATCCATCCGCCATGCACTTGAATTGTCCACGACAATGCATCCGTCGTTTGCGGCAAAAGGCGCAAATTTCTCACTGGTTCCACCGCCGGCCGAGAAAAGAGCGATATCGATCCCTTTGAAAGAAGTTTCTTTCAATTCTTCAACGGCGATTTCACGGCCTTTGTATTTAAGCTTTTTTCCGAGAGACCGGGCGGAGGCCAGCAATTTTATCGATTTTATCGGAAAATTTCTTTCTTCCAGGCAGGCGATCATTTGATTCCCCACAGCTCCGGTTGCGCCTGCCACGGCAACATTAAAAGTTCTTTCCGCCATCATTTCTCGTTTCCTTTTATATAATCCGCGACAAGACTTCCAACCTCCTGCGTTGTTAATCCCATTTTTCCGGCGGCGACGTCTTTAAGATCATCACGTAAAACTCGAACAACACCCTTTTCGATCAAAGCGGCTGCCATGGGTTCTCCCAAGGTTTCAAGCATAATCTGGGCAGCCGAAATGGCGGCAATAGGGTTGATAATATTTTTCCCGGTATATTTGGGAGCCGATCCGCCAATGGGCTCAAACATTGAAATTCCTTCGGGATTTATATTTGCGCCCGCGGCAATGCCCATCCCCCCTTGGATCATTGCACCCAGGTCGGTGATGATGTCCCCAAACATATTATCGGTAACAATCACATCGAACCATTCGGGGTTTTTAACCATCCACATGCAAATGGCATCAACGTGCGCATAATCCGTTTCAATATCCGGATATTCTTTTGCAATTTCATTAAACGTACGTTCCCATAAATCAAATGCATATGTCAACACATTGGTTTTTCCGCAAAGTGTCAATTTCTTTTTTCGATTTCTTTTTCTGCAAAACTCAAAAGCATATCTGATACACCGCTCCACGCCTTTACGCGTATTAATGGATTCCTGAACCGCTACTTCATCTAAAGTGCCTGGCTTTAAAAAACCACCGACTCCGGCGTACAGCCCTTCGGTATTTTCTCGCACCACGACAAAGTCTATATCCGACGGCTCCTTGTCCTTCAACGGCGTTTCTACGCCTTCATAAAGTTTAATCGGTCTCAAATTTATATACTGATCAAAATAAAATCGAAGCCTTAACAGGATGCCTTTTTCAAGGATGCCCGGTCGAACCTCCGGGTGTCCGATAGCGCCCAAATATATGGCATTTGATTCGGCAATAGACTCCAAGACGTTTTCAGGTAAAATCTCACCGGTTTCCCGGTAATGTTCTCCTCCCAGATCATAATGGGTAAAATTTATGTTGAAACCGCACGTGTCCGCCGCAGTTTCGAGGATCTTAATACCTTCCGCGACAACTTCTGGTCCTGTACCATCACCCGGAATTACAGAGATGTGATATTCTTTTGTCATAATGAACGAGTCCTATTAAACCATTTGATTGTATTTATGGTCCTTTGTAAAAGTTTATGTATCGGTCGCCATTCAAATAGGGCTGGATCCTTGCTCACCCGCATCGGCGGTTTACAATGTGCTTTGGTTCTTTTTTCGCTGGGCGGCAATGAAAATCAATATCAGGATCATTGTTACTAAGACATTGAAATTCATCTTTTTAAACAGTTCAGGCTTTTTGAAACTGTTGTATTTAATTGTGCTCACCATTAAAAAAGACAGAATGTAAAGCATCACCAGAATGAATATGGGATTAATTTTGTTTTCGATTCCCAATTTATAGCAAAACAAAACGGCTGTTGCGACCATGCCCGCTCCAGCAGGAATCGGAAGGCCGACAAAATAGTCACCGCTTGTGGTTTCCACTTGGGAGTTAAAACGCGCCAAGCGAAGCGCACCGCAAGCCAAAAAGAGAAATGCAGCCAGCCATCCGATTCTTCCCATTGGTTTGAGAGACCACAGATATATCATTACGCCGGGTGCAAGGCCAAAGCGATAACCGCATAAAATCCGAAAAAAAGGTTCAGAGTTGTAAATATATTGGGCAGAATATATATTCCTCGGTGTGATTTTTCTTTTTTCACTTTTTTTCTTCGGCTCATATCAAATCTCCCAAAACGGATGTCCCGGCTTTAACTTTGTCGCCGACCGCCACTTTCAAACGTATCTCGGACGGGAGATAAACATCAAGACGTGACCCAAAACAGATTAAGCCGAAACGCTGGCCTCGGTCGACCCGGTCATCTTTTTGTATTTTACATATGATCCGCCTGGCAATCAGTCCGGCAACCTGAACTGTACAAATATTCTTTCCCGCTTCGGTTTCTATGAACACCGCATTGTGTTCGTTTTGATCGGATGCCTTATCCAAATTGGCGGAAAAAAATTTTCCGGGATAGTATTGAATCTCTTTTATTCGTCCTTCATGGGGAATCCGATTAACATGAACATTAAATATCGACATAAAAATGCTGATTTTTATGCATGATCCTTCAAAAAATCGGCTGTTGTCAATCAAACCCGCTGAAATAATCTTTCCGTCAGCCGGCGAAACAACGCATCCGGCATCATTCGGAACAACACGGTCCGGATCCCTGAAAAAATAACAGATGAAAAATGTCGCGGCAAGGCCGATCAAAGACAGCGTGACAAGTCCCAAAAGTGCCAATATCACCGTTGCAAATACAGAAGCAAATATAAAAGGATACCCCCCTCTATCCAACGGAAAGGCACTTTGACTGGATATATCGGACCGGAAAAAGCTGTTCATCTCAAATGTCCTGATCAATCTGACAAAATATAAAAAAGTCTAAACGATGATGCTTAGCAAAAATGTATCCCTATTGTCAATAATAACCGCAATTGAGGTGTTTTTGCTCAACATGGAGGTGTTTTATGATATGAATAGCATGTTGTTTTGCTCACCGGCAGGCAACCCGTGGATATTATGAATTCATTATTTTCAGCTCGGCATCGGTTCTCCGTATATAAT
Organism: Desulfobacterales bacterium; assembly: GCA_037381105.1. GTDB lineage: Bacteria > Desulfobacterota > Desulfobacteria > Desulfobacterales > UBA11574 > UBA11574. The sequence continues at coordinate 11,152 of JARRRC010000146.1, read as the reverse complement.
CTGGCGAAAATTTTTCAATTTCATCCGTATTGTTGCTTTTAAATTTTGCCATGCTCAAATAGGCCGCTGTCGATGCCCGGATTGTATTCTGAATCATCGGTGCAAAAGATGCAAGTTCACCCATCTCTTCCAGTATCATGTTCTTATAAAGCAGTGCTCCGTTGCCCACAAACACACAAGACTCATTCAGGCCGGAAAGCGCTTTTTCAGGACGGGCAACCTGTTCATTTGTCTGTTTTATTAAACGATCGCCTATAAATCTGTATCGGGAGAAATAAACCTCACCCTTACGGGCATCTATAAGCGGACAGATAAGATCTTGAGAAAGAGACACCTGAATAGCAAGTGCTTCCAAACTCGAGACGCCGACAATCGGTTTTCCCGTAGCCGCAGCAAGACCCTTGATCGTACTGAGACCGATTCTCAATCCTGTAAAAGACCCGGGTCCTTTTGTTACGGCAAATCCATCAACGGCGGAAAGATTAAATCCCGAAATTTTCAGGACCGTGTAGATCATTTACATCAAGTGATTAGAATGAGTCTCTTCTTTATTTAATGTAAACTCCGCCACCAAAGACGCCTGATCCACCATTGCGACACTGCAACTGGTTGTCGCCGTATCAACAGCAAGTATCTTCATATCATTTGTCGGTTACATTAGGGATGTCAAATGCCAAAGAAAGTACTTTTTCCATATTTTGCACAGGAACAAAATTGATTCTTCGCTTGACATTCACCGGGATTTCAGCCAGATCTTTTTTGTTTTTTTCAGGAATAATAATTGTACGAATTCCAGCTCTTAACGCACCCAACGCTTTTTCTTTCAAGCCACCGATCGGCAGCACTCTTCCTCTCAGTGTAATTTCCCCGGTCATTGCGACATCTTTATTGACCGGTTTGTTAATTAAAACAGATATCAATGCTGTTGCCATGGCGATGCCGGCAGACGGCCCATCTTTGGGGATCGCGCCTGCCGGGACATGAATATGTATTTTAATCCCCAAAGAAGAAAGGTTGGCGCGGGCATAACTTAAGGCCGCTCTGGCGGATTCCTGCATAACATCTCCGATTTGGCCGGTGATAATCAACTCTCCCTTGCCGCCGATTAATGACGCCTCTACATACAGCACCTCGCCGCCGGCTTGTGTCCAGGCAAGACCGGTAGATAAACCGACCTGACTGTATTCCTGATCCATCTCAGGAAAATACTTTGGAACCCCCAGGTATTTATGTAAATTTTTCTTTGTGATTCGAAACGGCCCTTTGTTTCCTTCGGCAATTTTACGCGCCACCTTACGGCAAAGCGTACCGATCTCGCGTTCAAGGTTCCTTAACCCGGCTTCGGATGTGTATTCGGATACGATTTTTGACAATCCGTCTGCACTAATGGACAATACTCCCGACTTTAATCCATTCTCTTTTATCTGTCGAGGTATCAGATGGTTTTGGGCGATTTTCTTTTTTTCCTCCTCGGTGTATCCGGAAAGCATAATCACTTCCATTCTGTCTAAAAGTGCTGATGGAATTGTATCGGTAAAATTAGCCGTAAGGATAAACATCACCTTTGAAAGATCAAATGGTATATTTAAATAGTGATCGCTAAACGCCGAGTTCTGTTCGGGATCCAAAGCTTCCAAAAGCGCCGAAGACGGATCGCCCCGAAAATCAGATCCCAATTTGTCAATCTCGTCCATCATGAAAACAGGGTTGTTGGTGCCGCTCTGTTTCAGCCCTTGAAGGATTCGTCCCGGCAGGGATCCGATATATGTCCGTCGATGCCCCCTGATTTCAGCTTCATCTCGAATACCACCTAAAGAAATTCTAACAAATTTGCGATTCATGGCATGTGCAATAGCCTGGCCCAGAGACGTCTTCCCTACCCCGGGTGGACCTACAAAGCATAAAATAGGGCCTTTCATCTTCGAGTTAAGTTTACGAACGCTCAGGTATTCAAGAATGCGATCTTTGATATGCTCAAGGCCTTGATGTTCTTTATCCAGAACCATTTTTGCCTGTTTAATATCAATAACATCTTTGGTGGCTTTGCTCCACGGCATCTCGACCAGCCAATCCAGATAAGCTCGAACCACTGAAGATTCGGCAGAGTCGGGATGCATTTGGTCCAAACGTTTCAACTGCTTTAAGGCTTCCTTCTCCGCGATTTTTGACATCTTGGCTCTTTTTATTTTTCTTTTATAATCATTAATCTCCTTTAGCTTACCGTCGCTTTCACCAAGTTCTTTATGGATGACCCTGACCTGCTCTCTCAAAAAATAGTCTCTTTGACTTTTTGAAATTTCATCCCTTACGTCAGACTGGATTTTCGCCTGCATAGAAGACAACTCCACTTCTCGAGAAAGCAGCTCATTGACCTTTTTGAGCCGTTTAAATGGATCGACCAACTCGAGCAACATTTGGGATTCGTCAATTTTTAATTTAAGATTCGACGCTACAAGATCGGCGAGCTTTCCGGGGTCATTCACGCCTTCAAGGATCACTCCTACATCCGTATTCATTTCACCGCGAAGCGCCAGTATTTTTTCGGAATGCTCTATAACATTCCGCATTAAGGCCTCGATTTCTATGTTGATTTCTTTAACCGGCCGGTCAGGAATCGTTTCAAACTTTACACGATATACGGATCTTTTTGAAACATATTTTACGATTCTGGCCTTTTCAATACCTTGTACGAGTGCTTTTACGCGACCATCAGGGAGTTTCAGCATACGAAGAACCCGGCTTACCGTTCCGACCGAAAAGATTTGATCGGTGTTTGGGTTCTCGAAATTCGGATCTTTTTGCGCAACCAAAAACAAATACCCGTCTTTATTAACAGCTTCCTCTACAGCCCGAACCGATTTCTCGCGACCGATAAACAGCGGAAGGAGCATATCGGTAAAAATTACGATATCCCGTACGGAAATCAGTGGAAGCGTATCAGGAATCGGCACATCTTTTTCATCTTCATCAATGATACTGATAAGATCATCTTTGTCGGTTTCAGCCATTCTTTCTCCTTACTTTTAGATCTTTACACAAGCTTTCCCCCTAAACTTGGCACTGGTCCTTAATATACGAATCCTTTTTCTATTTGACCATTTTATTGATAGATTTTACCTTAAAAAATTTTTCCGGCCTGCTACGCATTACCCGCTTTGCTGTAAATAGAGGGTGCGAAACTTGTTTTAATATAATAAAACATTATAAAATAAAACACAATTCATGTTTGACAATGTTTATCTTTTTAAATTCATTATACGATTTCAGTGCAATGTTTCAATAAAGGCCCAAAAATGTTCGTTGAAATTTTTTCAAACTCCTCGTCCAGAGGATCGTCTCTACCAAAACACCGTTTAAAATACGGATCTTCTGATTCTCCTCGTGAAAATTCGTTTCCTTTCCATTTTTTTCGTCCGGCGGTTAATGCTTCCTGTGGCGTCCGATTCTTTACCAAGTTTTTACGTGCATATTCAAAGGACGATTCAGGGAAAAAATGCAGCGGCGCAGCCATCCCCTTCCAATAGAGTTCGAGGAGGTTTTTTAAAATATCTACTGCATTGAAAACCCGTGTAAATTCCCATGCAGCATCCTTACACACCAAGCAACTTCGAACCGGGGCTTTATCTTCAAGTAAAGCACAATAGATAAGGTGATATACCCATGTAATTAATATATATTTTGGTTTAGTTCTTGCATATATAATTTTGATCAGCCCTTGTTCATAACCATCGGTAATGCGATCGCAGATCCTAAAATCCGCAATGTTCAAATCAACCTCGCGTTCTTCGGAACGATGATGATTTTTGATATGGTCATTAATTTTATAAACAAAATCTTCTGCATCCAGACTCATTTCATTGTAGATACATTCACCCGGTTTTCCATGGGGGAGTTCTCCGGAGGCCTTTTTAAATCGGAAAAAATCTTTCAGGTTTGAGCCTGAAAGACTCTCCGTCAGCAGTTCCTGGTCCAACCCATATTTTTCAAGATGAGCCAGACGAAAATGTTCGCTTTCATCCGGCAAACCTGTAACCTCGGAAAGATAAATTCCCAGGCGTTTTTCAAGCAAATATTTTGCCGGGTTGCTGAAAAATGAGCCTAAGGCTGCAATTGTCAATTCTTTCCATTCATTGCCCGGTTCAGGCAGCATGTCTGTCAAGAAGGGCATTTTCTCTCTGTTTTCATATCGTTTTGAAGCGGCGATAAAATTTTCATGGGAGTAGCTGAAAAGTTCGCCGCTGTTTTTGAAATATTCCGGTGAAAAGGCTTGAAGTCGATGAAGTTTGATCAGTTGCTCTTCAAAAGGCTCAAAATTTTCTTGGATATAATCAATTAGCTCACTCACCAGCACGGATGGAGGAATTCTGGTGTTATCCTGAATGCTCTGCCCCACGTAACTGATGTAAAATTTATTTCTGGCGGATAGGAGTGTCTCTAAAAACAGGTATTTATCGTCTTTTCTTTTGGAACGATCTCCGATCTTAGGATTTTTTGCCATGAGATCGAATGTTAACGTTTTTGTATCACGCGGGAAATCCTTGGAATTCATCCCTACAAGACAGATAACTTTGAACGGAATGCTTCTCATGGGAAGCATCGCGCAAAACGTCACGCCACCTGAAATAAATCCACCTCGTAACTGTTCATGCTCAAGAAGACTTTCTAAAAAAGATATTACAACTTCGATGGATACGGGCTTATCAAAACCGGATAATGTTTCTTTTTGAGACAAGATATCTAAAATACGTCTCAAGATCTGAATTTCCGGCTCAGAATCTTCACCTTCGGCAAAAAATTGCTCGAGAATCTTTAAAAGAATCTGATTCCATTCGATCAAGGTTCTGTTTTGATTTAAAGAATACACATTTTTAAAAAGCAGGTCTAAATATGTTACAAATTTTCCTAATGTTTTTGCATCACCGCCCTCGATATGATCATAAGGTAGGATGCCGACAAATAATTTGCGGTTAAACCCCGGCATAGCATACCCCAAAAGGAGTCTTTCGATACCGGCTTTCCAAGTATTTTCAGCAAACATAGGAAGGTCGAAACGGCTGCGGTGATCCCCATCGATTCCCCACCGGATATGGGTTTCATTGATCCATCGTGCAAAAATTTCGATTTCCGATTCAGAAATACCGAATTTTTCTTTTACTCCCCGTAGCTCAAACAGGGCCATCACTCGGTTTACGCCCATCCGACTGATTTTGAGGTTGAGAATCGACATGAATCCTTCGATAATGCGACTTTCTCTGATGAGGCTCTGATCCGCAACGGTATATGGAATTTTCATTTTTTCATCGGCATGTGTGCCGAACACTGCATGAACAAAAGGGGCATATAAATGGATGTCAGGTGTCATGACGATGATATCTTTTGGTAATAGATCCGGGTCTTCTTCAATCATGGCCAGAAGGTTGTCATAAAGCACCTCGATTTCCCGCATCGGGCTGTGACAGGAATGAATCTGGACAGAAGAATCGGAATTCGATTTTCGGCGATGAGCGAAAAATGACGGAGAAGAAAAAACGGACGATTCAGTCGGTTCAGGATTTAAAACCGATGGCGGAGTATATCCCCGTTGATCGGTTAAGTTTAAAATACCCGACTGAATCTTCTCGAGCATTGTAACCCCCCGTTTTTCCTCGAACAGCTCAATAAAATGACAATTGAGATCGCTGATCATCGAAAAAAAGTTTCTGCCCGAAATGCCCATGGAAGCCAAAAGACGATTCCCTTGTTCCAGGTAAAGATTTGTTTCAGAGCCGTTGGATCGGGTATATTTGTTTTTGATCTTTTTCGTCTCATGGTCGGAAACAATATCCGCCCAGTACTCTTTGCATGGATTCATGAAAAAGAGGTTCACTTGAGAGTATTTTGATATTTCAACAATGGTCTCAAGATGAAATAAAGGCAAATACGATATTCCAAAAATAGAAACGCGTTTTGGGAAGTAATCGGTTGGATGCAACGATTTTCCGACCTTCTCGAAAAAGGTCTTCCGGACACCGGCGCGATGCAAGTGTTTTTTCCCGGACGAAAGCCTGCGCCACAAATGGGCCTGCCAGTGATGTGCCTTTTCGTTTTCCCAATTGAAAACCATCTCTGGCCTGAAAACAACGTATTGGTCAAAAAGATCGGCTATTTTCTGGGAGATCTGAAACAGTTTTATCCCCACTTCATCATCTCTAAGGTATTGTTTCAAACTTTCAAAACCGGGCAAATGAATACATTCGGGAAGCACCTTCATAATCCTGAATGTCATTGTCGAAGGATCAAATGGAGATTCATCCGGCAGATCCTGGATAACTATTTTAAACATTTCTTGTAAAAACGTGTTGGGGAAAGGGAAAAAACAGTTCGCGCAGGTGCCGTTGTATTCGGCAAGCGCCATGGAGACCCAACGCTCCATGCCTTTGCTTTGAACAACGATAATCTCCGGAGATAAAGGTGAGGGCAACGGTTCGCGAACAATTCGTGCCAGTTGCTCGGCAAGGATTTCCATGCGATTGCTGGTAAAGATATTAAGCCCGTTCATCTGGTTCGCACCTCGGTAAAGATCATACTATAACGGCTTTTAAATAGAAAGAGATTTTCCTTTGGTTCGCGCCCGGTCTGTTTTTGCCGACGATCCGCCATCGCCTGAACCGGTGACGTTGAACAAACTTCTTGACTTTAATTACATTTTCAAATTACTTGAATATAGCTGTTCGGGTGCTCGCATGAGATTAATAGGGAACCCCGTGTAATTCGGGGACGGGCCCGCCGCTGTAATTCTACCCTTTTTCCAATAAACTGAAAAAGGACCCTCTTAGCATTGAGATTTTTGAAACTTGCCACTGTCTTATTTTATCAAAGATGGGAAGGCTGCTAACAGGGAGGAAAAGTCAGAAGACCTGCCCGGGCAGAAGAAGCAGCCTCCGAGGATATGGGGCGTCAGGCGTCAATAGATCTTGAGGATAAAAAGGGACATTCCCGGATCAACAAAGATACATAACGATTGTTTTCACGATAACAATATTGCTGTTTGCCTTCATAGAAGCGCCGTCTGATGCCAAAACCGTCATCGATCAATTGGGAAGACCCGTCACTGTTCCGGAAAACCCACAACGGGTGGTTTCTCTTGCCCCGAGTATCACGGAAGTTATTTATGCCCTGGACCAGGGACAATGTTTAAAAGGGGTGACAACCTACAGCGATTTTCCCCCTGAAGCTGAAAAACTCCCGAAAGTCGGCTCCTATGTTCATCTTGATCTTGAGAAGATAGTGGCGTTAAAACCCGATCTGTGTATTGCAATCAAAGACGGAAACCCGATAGCTGTAGCTCAACGTCTGGAATCTTTTAAAATACCTGTCTATGCCGTTAATCCCAGAAACTTAGAAACCGTTATGCAAACAGTAAAGGAAATCGGCGGACTTTTAAATCTTGAAAATAAAGCGGACATTGTATCCGTTGGAACCCATACGTTCAGCCATGAGCTCATCGTCCTGGCCGGAGGGAAAAACCTGGCACAAGGACCGGTAACCTATCCACGTTACAGTGAAGAACAGGTCCTGGCACTTTCACCGGAAGTCTTTATTATCACTTCAATGGCACGTTCCGCAATATTTGAAAAGGTTAAGGCCGAATGGACCCGCTGGTCGAATATGCCTGCAGTCCGTGATCATCGCATATTTATCGAAGACTCCAATCTTTTTGACCGTCCCACGCCGCGCCTGGTGGATGGTTTGGAATTAATGGTCAGGCTGATTCATCCTGAACTTTTTAAGGAAGCAAAGTGATTACCGCAAAACCCATATTGTTAAAACGCCTCCTGATTGTTTCTTTCTTTTTGCTGATCATTTTGATCTCAGTAATGTTTTTAGGTCTTTCCGTGGGGTCAACCCAAAACTCGTTACAAACTGTTCTTCAAACTGTTTTAGGAATACGCCCTTCTAACTCCATGCTTCATACCATTATTTGGCAGATTCGCTTCCCAAGAGTCCTCTTGGCAGGCCTGGTGGGTGCCGCACTTTCATTAGGCGGCCTCGTTTTTCAAGCCCTGCTTCGCAACCCGCTGGCAGAACCGTATATATTAGGCATCTCAGGAGGTTCCGCAATAGGGGCTATCATCGGCATCCTGATGGGCTTTTCCAGGTTTCCCGGGGTAAGTCTGACGGCCTTTACCGGAAGCATCGCTACGCTTCTTCTCATACTGGCAATATCTTCCGGACAAACGATCCTGAAAAAAGACGCACTCCTTCTGTCAGGAGTAATGGTGAATGCCTTTTGTGCGGCAGTGATTATGTTTTTGGTTTCCATGACACAGGATTCCAGACTCCATAGCATCATTTTCTGGCTCATGGGAGATCTCTCCTTGGGAGATATGCGGCATGTCGGCATTCTGGCCGCAACCCTTTTCCCCTGCTTTCTTCTTGTATTTTGGCTTTCCAACCCGATGAACCTGCTTCTTATGGGAAAGGAATTGGCCCAGACAATGGGCGTAAACATAACGTTTGTCACGATTACGCTTCTGGTGGCTTCGTCATTTATGGTCAGTGCAACGGTATCCTACTGCGGCCTTGTGGGATTTGTCGGCCTGGTCATGCCCCACCTGCTTCGCCTTGTTTTCGGACCGGATCATCGGATCCTGGTTCCGGCATGTGTGCTCGGCGGCGGCACATACATGGTCGTTTGCGATTTACTGGCGCGAACCCTTCCAAAACAGGGAGAGATGCCGGCCGGCGTCATCACCGCCATGATCGGTGCACCAATCTTTATCTATTTGTTGAAAAGATCCGTTAAATGAATACGGCAATTAACGTGAAAAATCTGAGTCATTCGTTTGGGGAAGCGCCTGTTTTAAAAAACATTTCCTTTCAAGTTCCCACAAATGATTTCTTTATTGTCATCGGTCCCAACGGCTCTGGAAAAACCACACTGATGAAGATTATATCCGGCATTTTAAGACCTCAAAACGGCCGGTTGAAAATCTTGAATCGTTCCATCGACCAGTATCAGCGCAGGGCTTTGGCCCAAACCATAGCCTTTGTCCCTCAGATCCTTTCCGCCGATTTTCCTTTTACCGTTTTCGAGATGGTATTGATGGGACGCTCCCCCTATCTCGGAATTCTGGGACTTGAGGAGGAAAAGGATATAGAAATCGCCAGGCAGGCCATCGCTTTTACCGGAATGGAAAATCTGGCCCATCGCAAACTGGACCAGTTGAGTGGAGGAGAGCAACAACGGGTTTTCATTGCCAGAGCCATTTGTCAGGAACCCGACGTCATCCTTCTGGATGAACCCACAGCATCTTTGGATCTTGCCTACCAGGTTAGAATTATGGATTTGATGGAACGGCTGAAAGAAGAAAAAGGGGTTACCATTGTGATGGTCTCCCACGATGTCAACCTCGCGGCTATGTATGCCGACCATCTGCTGCTGCTGCACAATGGACAAGTCCTGTGCCAAGGGCTTCCGGACGAAGTGCTCACCTACAAAACTCTTGAAGAAGCCTATGGATGCACGCTCTTGGTGGATGAAAGCCCGCTGGGCAAATTTCCACGAGTGACCCTGGTGGCCCGAAAATATATGAATAAGGAGTGATTTGTGAAAGAAATAATTCTTGTTCTCGGCGGATGCAGGAGCGGCAAAAGCCATCATGCGCTTCATTTGGCGGAACAACTCCCCGGACAAAAGATCTTTATTGCAACCTGTATCCCTCAGGACAAAGAGATGGAACAACGGGTGTTGCACCATCAACGGCAAAGAAACGCCACCTGGAAAACTCTCGAAGTGCCGATTTTCTTGCCTGAAGCCATTGACACCCATGGCCTGAAAGGAAATGTGCTCATTGCAGACTGTCTCACTCTCTGGATCAACAATCTGGTCATGAAAGACGAAAACCCTGCAAATATCGATACCCATATTCAAAATCTCATCCGGTCCCTTGAAAAAAGCGAATGCCCGGTTGTCCTGGTATCCAACGAGGTGGGATGCGGCATCGTCCCTGAAAACGAACTCGCCAGGCGGTTTAGAGACATCACTGGATTTTCAAACCAGAAATTGGCTGAATGCGCGGACCGCGTCATTTGGATGGTGGCCGGTATACCGGTAAAGATAAAATGACGATTCATCGTTAGGTGCTATGAATCATAATGAACCGTTTAATTGCTGCTTTAAAATTTTTAACCATCATACCCTTGGGAAAATCTTCAATCTATGATCCCAAAGGCATGATTCCTTTTTTTCCGATTGTCGGTTTAATCATCGGTGGAATACTCTCTATTTTTGATCATGCGGCGCTGCGCTTTTGGCCGGCGCAGACAACGGCGATTCTTGACGTTGTCCTGCTGACTGTGGTCACTGCGGCACTTCACATAGACGGTCTTGGAGATACGGCCGACGGCCTGATGGGACACCACAGCACAGAAAGAGCGCTTGAGATCATGAAAGACAGCCGCATCGGCGTTATGGGACTTGTCGCCATTGTTTGTGCCCTGGCCATCAAGTGGACGGGCATTATGAATATTAATGCGCATCGGGGGCTGTTGCTTGTACTGATTCCCTCCTATTCCAGAAGCGCCATGATTTTCGCCATTCGCTTTTTAGAGTATGGCAGAACCGCTGAGGGCACCGGGTATGATTTTTTTAAAGAGCCCATAAAACCATTTGCATTCCGGTGGTTCATGATTCCGGTCATTGTCTCGATCTTTCTCGGATGGAAAGGTATCGGGTTGAATATTTTCTTTGGGCTCACAACCGCCATCATGATTTTTTATTATAAAAAGCGCATGGGATGCATCACCGGCGATATGTTGGGCGCCATGACCGAAGTCACCGAATCACTGCTGTTTTTATTTGTTTCAATATGACTTCAACAAAAAGTCATATTTCCGCGGTCTTATTATTTTAGATCACTTTAAACTTTTTTATGTACCCTTCTCTTCCGAAATCATATAAGAATGCGTTTCCATTTAAGATTGGTACGACATCGTTCATTTATCCGAACAACTATGTCCAAAATGTCGTCTTGCTTGCCCCCTATCTGGATGAAATTGAGCTGATTTTATTTGAAAGTACGCCGGACAGCCTGCCGTCAATGAATGTAATAAGCACGCTTTTATCTTTAGCAGATGAATATCACCTTTCCTATAATGTCCATCACCCGCT
>JARRRC010000145.1:0-6147 GCA_037381105.1 Desulfobacterales bacterium | reverse complement strand
CAATGCCCGCTTTGACATCATCGACGGTGCGGATCATTTTTACGGCGGGTATTTGGATCAGCTTGAGGGATGTTTGAGTTCTATCATATAGTGCCAGAAACAGCCGCTACATGGATAATCTTTTTTTAAACCGCATGAACTCGTGGCAAGGGATCGTTGCTTTTTTTGGCATGCCTTAATTTTGAATAAAAATCTTTAGTTACGGATGGGCACTTTCTATCCGATAAAAGATGAGAAAAACCGCTCCAGACGACGAAATTTGCCGCAGTTATCATTTTCATCACCAAGGTCCCGGCGTTGCCAGAGAATCAGGTTGTTTTCCCATGGAAAAATCGGCCAGGGACGGAAAGGGCTGAGATTGTATTGTCGAATTTTAGACCAGGTTCTCACATAGCCTTGGCTCCTGAGCTGCTGCCGTTCACACCCGTGGAGATCTTCCTGGAGAACGACTCTCGGGTTCATGGATTTAATGACTTCTTCCCAATGGCGGTCGGGCAACACGCGCTGGCAGACTACGGCGGCACAATGTGCCCCGAACAGTTCTTCTACGTAGGTTCCCGGAAAAACGTACACCGAATTCCAAAACCGGTGCGGCTGTCCCTTATAACGGCTCTTCAGCAAGGCATTCATACTGTCGGGCGCCATAAATACATCATTTTCAGCCGGCTTAATCCAGGCTGCATAATCGATCCCTATATAATAGCTCAGGTTCAGACCCGCCATCAAACGAAGATGGTTATCGATCCGATTGATCCATCTTCCACAGCCTAAACTGACAATCGATTTATAACCGTTGATTTTAAGAAAAGTCTTTGCTGAATTAAAAAGTTCATTTGTTTTCATGGGTTCAATATCTGCCAATGGCAAAAATGCGATCAATATTTATTGAATCAAATGGGTGCTTTTGATAAATTTGCTCATCAAGCGGTCGCCATTATTTATTCTTTGTGGTATATGCCATTAAACTGAACGGCGCATCAAAACACATCATTAATAAAATTGAAAGAATTCATTGTATTTTTATTGAACAGCTGAATCGAACTGATGCCCTTTGATAAAGAAAAAAAGCTGATACATATATTGTTGGCCGTTGGCTATTTGTTTTTTGGGTCCTGCAGTGCGATTAAAACAACTTATAACGTTACGAAGGGAGCCGTAAAGACCACTTATAACGTAACGGAAAAGACGGTAAAGACCACTTATAAAGTGACAAAAGGAACGGTAAAAGCAACCTACAAGGTTACAAGATTTGCCGGGAAAACCGTCTATCAAATCGGAAAATATTCTTTTGTGGTTGTTATGGCGCCCTTAAACTGGCCGTTGATGCATGAAGATATCGATTCCATCGATGATTTGCCGCCAAAAGAGGCGATCCGCCAGGGTCGCGTCAAGGCGTCTCCTTATGTGGTCAAAGGCAAACGGTATGTGCCCATGTCCGTAAAGGAAGCCGGCAAATATCGGCAAAAAGGGACCGCTTCCTGGTATGGCTATGAGACGCTTCACCAAAAAGGGGGCCACATGACGGCAAACGGTGAGGCTTTTGATCCCAATGGATTGAACGCGGCGCATAAATATCTGCCATTACCCACTTACGTTCGTGTGACAAATCTCGAAAATCATCGAAATATCATCGTTCGGGTCAATGACCGAGGTCCTTTTGTACAAGGACGTATCATCGATCTTTCCGCCGGAGCAGCCAAAAAGTTGGGCTTTTATAAAAAAGGAACGGCAAGGGTATTGGTGGAAACGATTCAACTTGAAGGTTAGGTCGAATATTTCATTCATTGTTTATATTATAATTTTCTGGTAAAGGAAATTTTTCAGATTCAATTGGGTTTTTTCAGGGCAAAATTTCGGTTCCTTTGAAAAAAATTTTGATGGTGTACTGCATGTTTTTCTTTTGCCATAGCTTTATCCGCATCGATTATAGAGAAATCCTTTCCATTTCACTATCATTTTGTATCCTTGTCATCATTCTCCTTTTGGCCGGATGTTCTTTGTTTATATCTTCCGCATCGGTGGATATGACTCAGAATCTATCCCGCGCCATTTCGAATAACGACGACCTCGCCACCGTAAAAGCCGGAGGGCCGGCATATCTGTTGATGGTGGACAGTCTTCTGTATCGAGACCCGGACAATGAATCCCTGCTTCGCGGGGCCGCAAACATATATACCGCGTATACCAATGTCTTTGTTAAAGACAAAGAAAGAGCAGGGAGACTCACCGATAAAGCGCTGGATTATGCCTTTCGAGCCACCTGTGTCCGCAGGCCGGAGACCTGTCAATTTCGAACGAAAAGTTACAAGGACTTTAAAGATGTGCTTTCACATTTGAAGAAAAATGATGTTCCGGATTTGTTTACCCTGGGGTCCGCGTGGGCCGCATGGATTCAGACGCATCGTGAAGATTGGAATGCGGTGGCGGAAATCTCAAGGGTAGAATCCATTATGAAACGAGTTGTCGACTTGGATGAGCTCTATCAGGATGGAGCGGCTCATATGTATCTTGGCGTTCTGGCGACATTCGTTCCACCGGCACTGGGGGGCAACCCCGATGTGGGGCGACGGCACTTTGAACGCGCCCTTGAAATCTCCAAGAACAAGAATCTAATGGTGAAGGTCATGTATGCCCGGTATTATGCCCGTCTGATGTTTGATCGAAAGTTGCATGACCGGCTGCTGCATGAAGTGCTTGATGCCGAAACCCATGTTCCTGGATATACCCTTGTCAATACCCTTGCGCAGGAGCGGGCGAGGGAGTTGCTAAAAAATGGGGAGGACTATTTTTAGTGTCTATCCATAAATGGTCTTTATTCCGCTGGACCTGGTTCTCCGCGGGTTTCCGCTTGCGGCATACTTTCCGTATGCCACATCGCAAACCCTTGTGCGGTCTTGATCAGCGGGAAAAATCCTCATTTATGAATTGGACACTTTATTGCATTTTCTCAATAGCGTAAATGGACACTAATCGAAATGATAAAAAAGGTGCTTTCATGATAATTAGAATCATAGCGTTTATGGCCATTGTTATGTTGACCGGTCAGGCCCGGGCGATTCAGATTAAGATTGCAACTATTTCACCGGAAGGATCCGTCTGGATGGAAAAGATGCGGGAAGGCGCTGCGGAGTTGGCCCGGAGAACAAACAAGCGGGTTCTGATAAAGTACTATCCGGGCGGAGTTATGGGAGATGACAAGGCGGTGTTGCGCAAGATCCGTATCGGACAGCTTCAAGGCGGTGCCTTTGTCAGCGGCAGTTTGTCCGGGTATTATTCTGACAATCAGATCTACAGTTTGCCGCTGTTTTTCAGATCTTTCAAGGAGATCGATTATGTTCGCAAACATTTGGACGATCGTATCATGGAAGGATTTGAGAAGAATGGAATGGTCATTTTCGGGATCGCCGAAGGTGGTTTCGCCTATGTCATGTCCACGGTTCCCATCCGAACCGTGGAAGAAATGCGGCGGCAGAAAGTCTGGATTCCGGATAATGATTCCATGATTCTGGAGACGGTCAAAGCATTTGACATTTCACCGATCCCACTGTCCATCGCCGATGTGCGGGCAGGACTCCAAACCGGCCTTATTAATACCGTGACGACACCGCCCATTGGTGCGCTGGCACTGCAATGGCACACACAGATTAAGTATTTGATGGATGAGCCGTTTCTTTATATTTATGGAGTTTTGGCGATCGATCGAAAGGTTTTTAAACGAATATCTCCCGGTGATCAAGAGATCTTTCGAGGCATTATGGGCGATGTATTTAAAGCGCTTGATCGCCGTAATCGGGAAGACAATATAAAAGCCATGGAAACGCTGCACAAACAGGGAATAGAATTTATCAAGCCGTCTCCCGAAGCGCTCAAGGTATGGTACAAAGATGCGTCCGAAGTGCCGAAACGGCTGATCAAAGCCGGCAGATTATCCCGGGAGATGGTAGAAACACTGGAGCGTCTTATCGAGGAATACCGTTCAAAGGAGTCCGGCGCCAATGAATGACCAGCCCCGCAAATCCTTTTTCGAGCGTTCCCGGAACATCATATATCGGGTGGAGGACTCGATTCTGGTGGGATTGCTCTTGTTGATGATCGTCATGGCGGTTCTCCAAATCCTGCTTCGCAACCTATTCGGAACAGGCATTGTCTGGAGTGATGTTTTGGTCCGCATCCTGGTGCTTTGGGTTGGACTCTTAGGAGCAATGGTCGCGAGCCGGAAAGGCAACCATATCAACATTGACATCATGGACCGCTATCTGTCGGGACGTGCAAAAACCGTTACCCGATTTTTTGTGGAATTCTTTACGGCTTTAATTTGTTTTATCGTGGCCTATTACAGCCTGCGATTCGTGCAAATGGAGTTTTCCGTCGGCGGTAAAGCGTTTGCAAAAATTCCGGCATGGCTGTGTGAATCCATCATTCCCATTGGCTTTATGGTCATGGCGCTTCGATATGTCCTGTGATCGGTTGGCAACTTATAAAAAATGATTGAAACCAGATCGTGATCCCATATATCTGTGCTCTGATATTAACTCTTCTTACCGTCTTCGGCACGCCGCTGTTTGCCATTATTCTCGCGGTCTCCATTTTAGGATTTCATTACCAGGGCGTTGACCTGTCAGTCATCGCCATTGAAATTTATCGCATTGCCGATACTCCGGTTTTGCTGGCCCTGCCTCTATTTACGTTTGCCGGTTATGTGCTCGGCGAAAGCCAGACGTCTCACCGGCTGGTTAGGCTCACCAAGGCATTTATCGGCTGCATGCCGGGTGGCTTGGCCATTGTCGCCTTTATCGTCTGCGCCTTTTTTACCGCTTTTACCGGTGCATCCGGGGTGACCATCGTGGCTTTGGGCGCCTTGCTCTACCCGGCACTGACCGAAGCCGGGTACCGGGATAAATTCAGCATCGGTTTGGTGACGTCATCCGGCAGCCTGGGTCTGCTGCTACCGCCTTCGCTTCCGCTTATTCTTTACGGAATCATCGCGCAGCAGATGAACATCGGTAAAAACGTGGCCATTAATGATTTATTCCTGGCCGGTATTTTCCCGGCGCTTCTCATGGTGTTGATGTTGTCCTTCTGGAGTTTATGGGAAAACCGTCGAAATCCCATTCCTTGTGAGCCGTTTTCAGCAAAAGAAGCGATCGCCGCTTTGCGTGAGTCGATATGGGAAATACCGCTGCCGTTTTTTGTGCTTGGCGGTATTTACGGGGGTTTTTTTGCCATTACCGAAGCGGCAGCAGTGACCGCCATGTATGTGATGATTGTCGAGATTTTTGTGTATAAAGAGATCAAAATTTCTCAGCTTCCTTCAATCATGCGGGAATCAATGATAATGGTGGGTGCGATCCTTTTGATTTTAGGCGTAGCACTGGCGTCAACCAATTTTTTAATCGATGCCGAAGTGCCAACACATTTGTTTAAGCTGATTCAGGCCCATGTTGCGGACAAAATCGTTTTTCTCATTTTGTTGAATATCTTGTTGTTGATACTGGGCGCCATTCTGGATATTTTTTCGGCACTGGTCATTATGATTCCCGTAATCCTTCCGGTAGCGGTGAATTACGGAATCGATCCGGTTCATCTGGGCATCATATTTCTGGCCAACATGCAAATCGGCTATTTCACGCCGCCGGTGGGCATGAACCTTTTTATCGCGAGTTATCGCTTTGATAAATCCATCACCGAGCTCTATCAGGCTGCCTTTCCCTTTATGATTGTGCTGCTGGCGGCCTTGCTGATCATTACCTACTGGCCGGCACTGAGCCTTTTTTTGATACAACGATAAGTATTTGAATTCAGTACGCCAAAATTTCTCACCTCCAGGGAACTTCAATACCAAAAAATCCAACATTTATGGATGGCACTCGTTAGCGTCAATCCATGAATCCAATATAAACACAAGAGGTTCTAGTTAGTGTCCATCCAGAAATCGACGATTTGAGTGTATTAACGCCAGCACTTTTTATAGCAAAATATTTTTTAATGGAGCATTTTCAAAAATCGGATGCTCGTAAATTGATTTTATTCTCTACTGGCGATTTTCATGCGCACTTTTCCATAGTGATTAAAAACTTTTGCTTCAATAAATGACTTATGTTGCCAGCTTTGCTCTTGCAATCGTCAGCAGATTGGCAGCAACGATTG
>JARRRC010000144.1:0-6158 GCA_037381105.1 Desulfobacterales bacterium | reverse complement strand
TCGATAATTACATTAAACCCTGTGCAAAAACAGTCGCCCTCTATTTTTCAATCCAGGTTTTGATTTCGTCTTTGCTGGGAATCTTGCCGACACTTTTTACTTCACCGTCGATGACTACAGAGGGGGTGCCGAAAACACCGTAGCCGGCAATCTCCATGACATCTGTCACCTTTTCAACCGTGGCATCGACACCGGCTTCGGCAACGGCGGCCTTTGCATTCTGTTCGGTCTGCCTGCATTTCGGGCATCCCGGGCCCAGTACTTTAATTTCCATGATCTTCTCCTTGTAAATATCGTTAAACGGTTAAATGGTAAAAGTGTTGTGTCGTCTGTTTGACTTATATGAAATTTCTCCAACTTCTTTCAATTTTCGTGATTTTTCTTCTTTCATGCTTTCGTGACAATATGTTCTCGTTTAATTTCGATCAGAAGCTATACATAAAAATGCCCGAAGATCATCCCGCTGATCGTCGCCATGATGACCACCAGGGAAATGTAGACAACGGTCTTTTTGGTGCCCATCACACTTCGGATCACCAGCATATTCGGCAGACTCAAGGCAGGGCCTGCGAGAAGAAGGGCCAATGCCGGTCCCTGGCCCATGCCCGAACCCAGGAGTCCCTGCAAAATCGGTACCTCCGTCAAGGTTGCAAAGTACATGAATGCGCCGGATACAGAGGCAAACAGGTTTGCCCATATCGAGTTTCCGCCCACCAGCGAGCTCACCCATTTTGAAGAGATAAGGCCCGCTGAGCCGGGTCGCCCTAAAAGAAGACCTGCCACAAGTACTCCGGCAAAGAGCAGCGGCATGATCTGTTTAGTAAAATCCCAGGTCGATAGGAACCAGTTTTCGGTTTCTCCGCGAGTGGTGGTCATCATCCATACCAACCCGATGATCCCGGCGGAAAAAGCTACCAGGGGCTCATGGGGAAATATAATTGCCAGAACCGAAACTGCCGCACCGGCCAGGCCGACTTTATAGGCTTTAACCTTGAACCAGATGATGAGAAGTGCGCCCAGGATTATCGAAAAAAGACCGGTCATGATCCACTTCATACTATAAACGAAATGCCACATGCCGACGGGTTCGTCGGGTTTCCCCCAAGTGGCAAAAATGAGAATAAACACCATCGTTGCAAAATAAATGACATTCTGCCACAAAGGACGTTCGACGCCCGGTTCGGGCATATGCAATGCTGCCTGGGCCTTGGTTTCTTCTTCTTTTCTAAAAAGAAAATGCATGATCAACCCGATGATAATGCTAAAGAGTATGGCGCCTACCGCTCTTGCGATGCCGATGGGAAGCCCGAGAACCCGGGCGGTCAGCACGATTGCCAAAATGTTTATGGCCGGACCGGAATAAAGAAAGGCAATGGCCGGTCCGAGCCCTGCGCCCCGCTTCCAGATGCTTGCAAAAAGGGGCAATACGGTACAGGAGCAGACCGCCAGTATGGAACCGGATACGGATGCGACACCATAGGCCAGCACCTTTTTGGCGCCGGCGCCCAGATATTTCATGACCGCAGCCTGGGACACGAAACAGGCAATGGCGCCGGCAATGAAAAAAGCCGGAACCAGGCAGAGAATCACATGCTCCTGGGCATACCATTTGGCAAGGGCCAGCGCCTCGATCACTGCCCCGTTAAATCGGCTGTTGCCCACAGGAAGCCAGAAAAAGATAATAAAAACACCCACGATAATACTCAGCGGTTTCCAAATGGTCTTCCAGTCGATTTGACCCGGTTCGACTTGCGTTTCGATGTCTTCAGATGCTTTCATTGATGCCGGTGTTTTTTGGGCTATGGTTGTGTTACCCAACTTTTATCCTCCTCAGTATAATCAATAGGACACAGATTCTGACAGATATACGCAGAGAATATGATTTTTTGATTTAAGAATCTCGGGAATCTGTGTCCTCGAAGAAATTCCTGTATTTTATATGTTGTTCTTGGAACGAGACGGAGATCATTATATTGCTAAATGCTTATTTAGCTATATATTAAAATTAAAAAAATTACACCTTGCATATTTCTTCCCGGTTTAAAAAAGGTGCCTTTTTGATCAGGTCAGCCACTTGGGGGTCATCGTTCAGCCAGTGTTTTATGTTCCCCATCAGGCTGGCGGCATAGGGGTTGTGATGACCGTCCGAAAGATAATAGTTCACCCACAGACCGTCTTTCTGATAATCGACCAGCCCGGCTTCTTCAAGTATTTTAAGGTGCTTTGAAACGCTAGGTTGGGAAATTTTCAGCGCAGCGCGAAGCTCGCAAACACACATCATTTTTTGCTGGAGCAATTTTATAATCTTAACCCTGTTGGGATCGGAAAGTGCTTTCATTACTTTTATAAATGTCTTCATGGCTGCTCCTTACATTCTTATAATGGAATATATGAGATGAGGGGACATTTGTCAACGATCTTTTAAAAAAATATTTCGAAGAGGTATAAAAGCGGGGCCGGGCATATGAATTCAAAGCAACATGATGAGGCACAGATAAAGCGGCATCAAGGGAAAAGAATTACTCCTTTTCCCTTGATGAATTGTTTTTGACTGTTAATATTAATTTTGATTGGCAATATTAATAAGGATGCCACATTCTCCAGCGGAAGGATGTTTCTGCTTTGGACGGAGATTTTCTGTATTCATAGATTTTGAAATTGCCGGTAAACTGGTTTACAAACGGGAAGCCGGCCTGGGCCCAGCCAACGACGCCGCCTTTATATTTTGTTCCTTTAATGGTGGCGGGTCCGACAACGTAAACATTTTTGTAACCGTATTTATATAGAAAACCGCCGACATATTTGGCCCGGTGCGAAGTCCGGCACCAGACATAGATCGGGGTATTGGGATCGGTGATCTTCTTGGGGATAACATACATATGTCCTGCCTCAACATGATCGGTGCCTTCAATATGAAAAGCATTCCACTCGGAGTCGGTCCGTATATCAATCATATAAATTTTCGCATGATAGGCGGGATCTGCCATGGCTTTTTTCCAGACTTCGTGAAGCGTGAAGACATCGATCATACGATCTTTCGGAATCTCTTTGATGAATTCAGAATGAACTTTCTTTTCTTGCGTTAACAGTGGATTATCCGCCGCCAATGCAAAACCAACCGAACCTAGCACAAATGCCAGAACAACTGCAAAAATAATTGATTTTCTCATGTAAAAACCTCCTGATTTTTAGCAACAATTTGATAATACATTAAAAATTACGATTGCGAGACAAATCTCACCTCCTTCCCGCTTTATGTTGAAGCGTTATAAATAAAAAAATTATTCCAAATACCTATGCTTGTCAAGGACTGATTCAAAAGATATTAGAACCTATCTCAAAAACAATCTAAGGGCCCATGGCTGCGTTGTTAAGCGGTTAAAAATGCTCACATACTACGTGTATGCTCCGCTTTTGAACCGTTTAACGCCTTGCCCTGAACTCTAATCTTATCTTTGAGATAGGTTCTAATAACATTTCAACACCGTCATTTATTACCGTACTACAAAATAGATTCGGCTGTTTTGCAGTAGGCTCCAAATTAGACATGTGCACAATATTTTTCCGAAAATTCTTGGATGTCTAAGATAAAAAGTGTGTATTTACTTGGCGTTTGGTTCCCTTTAGCAGTTTATGAGTTCATAACGTGTATAAGACGCTTCAGCTCATCTGCTGTCAGTCTGACCGGCGGCATCCGGGCATTGGTTCGGATTGCACGGGGATTTTCCAGCCACTGTTTCAGCCTGTTTGAATTCCAGGATTTGCCGTCTTTGGAATTTTTAAAATAGAACCGGCTGAAAAGTCCGGAAAGATTGGGGCCGATATCCCCTTGACCCAGGCCTCCGAATTGTTGGGTCAATACCCGGTGGCATGAACCGCAGTGTTTATCAAACATATCAACGCTGTTGTTTCTGCTTTTTTCAAAGTGAATGATTGTGGCGGTTTCGCCGGAATCTGACCCATAAACAGCGCTTGACGCCAAAATGGCGTTCACCAGCTTTAGGATATCCGATTCGTTAAAATAAAAATTGGGCATAAATATTGCCGGATGCTTGATGGCATCAGAAAGATTCTCCGGCTGCGTTTTATCCAAAGACGCATCCAGGTCCGAGGCCAGATGATTTCCTTTATGCCCGGTCAGGTGACATCGCCGGCATCCGGATGTATCGATTAACCGGCGGCCGGCCTTTACAACAGAATTTCCCGGAAGTGTAAAGCAGGCGTATTCCCCTTTAATCAATCGATAATGCGCAATGTTTATTCGTCGGCTTCGGGGGTCCCCCCGGTGGCAATCGACGCAGGTGCCTTCTGTTTCAAAGTGCGGGGAGTGGCAATCGCCACAACCTTTGTGACCCTTATAAAAATGAGGGCCTGTTGACCACAAAAGCCCCAGTAAAATGATCAAAGCAAAGACACGAAGGCCCAATTTGCCCCCCGAAAAAACATGGCAATGGCGGTAAGTACCAATATGCCCAGAAAAGTGAACAAGGTAATAATATTGATCCATTGCTGATCTTTGGGAAGCCATTTTGCCTGTTCGGCTTCAGAAATTCCCGGCAGATACGGCAATAGAAAAAAGAATAATCCCAGCAGCAAGGTAATATAAATCAGGTGTGTCGAATGACTCACCAGTTCCTGTATCCAGAGAAAAAACCAGGCCGCTTTGGCAGGGTTGGGTGATTTTTCAAGATTACCGGGATCCTGCAATGGTGCGGGAACGATGGTTGTCAGCAACAGCAATGCGCAGATAAGCAGCACCATGGCTCTTTTGATCATTCGAAACAAATACGGCGAAGAGGGAATATAATCTTTCACAGGTAAGGTAATACCTCCTTGTTCTGGCGGATTCGGTAGAAATGTAAAAACGAAAGAAGCAAAGTTGTAACAGGGATAATACCGATATGAAGGATGTAAAAACGGAGCAAAGATATCGGTTGTCCGATACCGTCCGGCGCCAGTATTTGGACAATTACCTTTCCAAAAGGTATGGTTTTAATCAGTTCCATACCGGTGTGTGTGGCCCATACGGCAAACTGATCCATGGGCAAAAGGTATCCGGTGTAAGCTTCGAAAAGCGAGAGACAGAGCAGAAAAAAACCGATGATCCAGTTCAGCTCCCGGGGTTTTCGAAAAGCGCCGGTGAGAATCACCCGCATGATGTGAAGGAAAATAAACACCAGAAATGCATGGGATGCCAAACGGTGAAGGCTGCGAATGTATAACCCGGCAGGAACCGAAGACTCTACAAAGAGAATCGAGCCGTATGCTTCTTTGGAAGAAGGTTGATAGTAAAACGCCAGGAGCAATCCGGTGACGATGAGTAACATAAATGCCGTAAAAGCCAGTCCTCCCAGACAAAAGGTGTACGTAATTTTAAGGTTCTGCCGGCGAACCACCCGGGGGAACAGATGACGGATAAACTCGTTAAACAGGCTGTTTTCGTTTTGCATCTTAATTATGTTGTTAAAACCTATTCCTTTTACGAATTTGATATTATTTCAACATCATTCCGCTTTTCCTCGACTGTGAGTCTTTTCAAAGGCCGATCGGCCGGGCCTTTAACGACGTCGCCGCGAGGAGTAAACGTACTGCCGTGACAGGGACAGATAAATCCTTTCGAAGTTGCATTTACCGTGCAGCCTAAATGGGTGCAGGTGAGGTTGAGCGCGTAAATATCTTGATTCTCCTTTATAACGGCAATCTTTTTTTGTCCCAAAATCAAGGCGCCTCCGCCCGGAACATTTTCTTTTTTTATTCGTAAAAGCGCTTTTCGATGTTTAATTCGAGGAATCAGAAATCTTCCGATCAGCGGCAGAGAAACCACCGACAAAATCAGTGTCTTGATCAGTTTGCGACGGCTTTTATGAATCGTTTCCATTTTTCGACATAATCTTTTTTAAATTCAAGAGATTTTGATCCCATTTTTTTAAGACGCTTCGGTGTCATAAACGATCCGTTGCCGACGGTCTGCCCTTTTTGGGACCAGAACGATTCCAACACCATCCCGTTTTTCTGAAGTTGATAAATACGATCTTTTTCTTTTTCCAGCAGAAACCTTTCGGGATTATTGTGGCAACCGTCGCACATAACCGTACCGCGACGAATCGTATGCGGGAAAAAGGCCTTCCACCGGGCTGTGAGGAGCCGGTTTTCTTTAC
>JARRRC010000143.1:0-6179 GCA_037381105.1 Desulfobacterales bacterium | reverse complement strand
GTACACATGGGCGCCGGAGGCTGAAGGCCACGGGACCGACACTGCCGTGAAGGCGTTCCACCGCGCCGGTGGATTTATCCGCACACGAGTGGCTCCCCTCAAGGCGGTGGCTTCGGCCATTACCATTGGTTCAGGTGGTTCCGCGGGCAGGGAAGGCCCGACGGCACTGATCAGCGCCGGCATAGGTTCGATTTATGCGACCCTTTTTAAGCGTTCGGATGAAGAAAGGCGGCTTCTGGTGCTGATTGGTATGGCTGCAGGTCTCTCGGCAATCTTCCGCTCGCCGATCGGTACTGCTATTTTTGCCATCGAAGTACTGTACGGCGAAATGGAATTCGAGGCCAGCCCCTTGATTTACACCATGCTGGGGTGTCTGGTGGCCTATGTCGTCAATGGCCTGTTTGTGGGATGGCAGCCTCTTTTCCAGGTGCCGAAAGATTTAATCATATCTCAATTCGCCGATTATGCCTGGTACCTGGTGCTCGGTGTTGCCAGCGGGGTGACCGCTACACTGCTGCCCGTGGTCTTTTACGGTTTGCGGGATGCGTTTCATAAAATACCTGTTCCACCCCAAATTAAACCGGCCATCGGCGGGTTGCTTGTTGGTATAATTGCCCTTGTGCTGCCCCAAGTGCTGGGAGGCGGCTATGGATGGATCCAGGAAGCGATCAACGGCCGCCTTACGCTGATGATTATGGTCGCCCTGGTTTTTGCCAAAATGGTGGCCTTTGCTTTAACCGTGTCCTCCGGAGGATCAGGGGGCGTCTTCGCACCCAGCCTGTTTGTTGGTGCAATGGTCGGTGGAGTAATGGCCAAGCTCTTTGATCAACAATCAGCGGCCATGGCTGTCGTCGGTATGGCCGCTGTATTCGGAGGTGCCGCCCGGGTGCCGATCGCCACCCTTTTGATGGTAGCGGAAATGACGGGAGGCTATAAATTGCTGGTACCCGCGGCGCTGGCTATCAGCCTCAGCTATCTCATTCAAAAGATACTCTCCGTCCCTTTCAAATATAAAAGTCTTTATGAGGGTCAGGTGCCGTTTCGAGTCGACTCCCCGGCCCATTATCTGGAGAACGCCAGCATGGCGCTATACCTCATGTGCAAGCCATGGGTGGCGGATCCAAATGCTTTACGATATCAGCATCTCATGAACTTATTGAAATCTGGCGTGCCGATGTATCTATCGGAAGGAAAGCTGCTGACTATCGGTAGGCTGCGGTCGGAAAGTCCCTGGGTGGGACGACCGCTCCGTTCGAAATACCGCGAAGCGCTTGGCAGTGAGGTTAAGATTGTTGCGATCTTGCGCTCACATGAGATACTTTTGCCCCATTCCAACACCCTTTTGAAGGCCGGAGACCAACTCCTGACGATTATCTCTCCCCAAGTCAAAGAGCGGCTGGAGCGCCATGTTGCGCCCTTATCGTCCCGATGAATGTAATAAGGAATTGAATTTTAAATAAATATATGGGAGGTATCCATGGTTGAAATCATGCACAGCAGTATACTGGAACTCTTTGAATTGCGTGAGGAAGCCCTTTTAGGAGGAGGAAAAAAACGGATTGAGATCCAGCATAGCAAAGGAAAACTTACAGCCAGAGAGCGGATAGATCTGTTGCTGGACGAAGGCTCGTTCGAAGAGATCGATATTCTCAAAGTGGGTCGCAGCGGGGCCTGTGATACAGATGAATATCCGGGTGACGGGGTCATTACCGGCCATGGAACGATCAGCGGCAGAGAGGTCTTTGTTTTCAGCCAGGACTTCACGGTTATCGGGGGCTCTTTGGGTGAGGGACATTCTCAGAAAATTTGCAAAATCATGGATCTGGCCGCCAGGGTCGGATCACCGATTATCGGCCTCAATGATTCGGGAGGCGCCCGCATTCAGGAAGGCGTAGATGCTTTAGCTGCATATGGTGAGATTTTCCAACGGAATGTTAATGCCAGCGGCGTTATCCCGCAGATTTCCTGTATAATGGGACCCTGCGCCGGCGGGGCGGTATACAGCCCGTCCATCACCGATTTCGTATTCATGGTGCAGCAAACCTCATATATGTTCGTAACCGGACCGAACGTGGTCAAAACGGTCATCCATAAGGATATCAGTTCCGAGGACCTTGGGGGTGCCCAGGTGCATGCCCAAAAGAGCGGGGTAGCCCAGTTTGTTTATCCGAACGATATTCTCTGCCTGCGTGCCGTACGGGAGCTGATTAACTATCTTCCTTCAAACAACCGCCAGAAGGCGCCTATTCTGGATCTCAACGATCCGCCCGAACGGACCGATCCGGCCCTTGACTATCTCGTACCCTCAAAGCCGAACCAAAGCTATGATATGAATGTGCTGATTTACAGCATCCTGGATGGTGCCGAATTTCTCGAGGTGCAACCCCATTTCGCCGGAAACATCATCTGCGGTTTTGGGCGGATGGGGGGACAGACGATTGGTCTTGTGGCCAACCAGCCCGCGGTCCTCGCCGGGGTTCTGGATACCAATGCATCCGTCAAGGCAGCCCGTTTTGTCCGCTTCTGCGATGCATTCAATATCCCGCTCATCTGCCTGGTTGACGTTCCCGGATTTATGCCGGGTCCGGAACAGGAGCATGGCGGCATTATCCGCCATGGCGCCAAACTCCTTTATGCCTTTATTGAGGCCACAGTGCCCCGGATCACGGTGATTGTGCGCAAAGCCTATGGCGGGGCCTATGTGGTGATGAATTCCAAGCATATCCATTGTGATATTAATTATGCCTGGCCGACGGCTGAGATCGCGGTAATGGGTGCAAGAGGAGCAAGCGAGGTCATTTATCGAAAGGAAATTCAGGCAGCTGCGGATCCGGATGCGCTGCTGAATGAAAAGATGGAGAATTACCGTAAGCATTTCATGAATCCGTTTTTAGCTGCAAAACGGGGATACATTGACGATGTTATTTTCCCCCGTAATACCCGGCACCGGCTTATCCGAACGCTCCAATTTCTGGAGAGTAAAAAGACCCGCCGTACCGAACGTAAACACGGCAATATTCCCTTGTGAGGTTTAATATGTTTGAAAAAATCCTGATTGCCAATCGCGGCGAGATTGCCGTACGCATATTTTCTACCTGCAAACGGCTCGGCATTCGTACAGTGGCTGTTTACTCGGAGCCGGACTTCAGAAGCTTGCATGTTTCCCATGCCGATGAAGCGGTCTCATTGGGTGGGTCACGGCCCGCAGAATCCTATCTGGACATGGATAAGATCATTGAAGCGGCCATTGGCACCGGCTGCCAGGCAATTCATCCGGGCTACGGCTTTCTTTCTGAAAATGAACGCTTTTCCGAAAAAGTTGCGCTCGCCGGTTTAACCTTCATTGGGCCGCCGGCAGGGGTCATCGCGGCTATGGGAGACAAGATTGCGGCCAAAAAATTGGCTGTTGATGCAGGTGTTCCAACAGTGCCCGGCCGTCTTCAACCGATTTTTACCCTGGAAGAAGCCACTGCTGTCGCGGAAGAGGTAGGATATCCGGTGTTGTTAAAGCCTGCAGCAGGCGGCGGGGGTAAGGGGATGCGTGTGGTGGACCGGCCAAAGGACCTGGCCTCGGCCTTACGGCTCTGTCAGCAGGAGACCCTGAAATCTTTCGGTGATTCTCGTATCTTCGTGGAACGTTATATCAAACGACCCCGACATATTGAGATCCAGATCATGGCCGATCACCATGGCAATGTCATCCATTTGGGAGAACGGGAGTGCTCGATCCAGCGGCGATATCAGAAGATCATCGAAGAATCTCCCTCCTGTGCCCTGAATGCCGATCTTCGCGAGAAGATGGGGAGTCTTGCCTGTTCCCTGGCCCGAAAGGCAGGCTACACCAATGCCGGAACAGTGGAATTTATCATGGATGAAAGCCGGGAGTTCTTTTTTCTGGAAATGAATACCCGTCTCCAGGTTGAGCATCCTGTTACGGAAATGGTCAATGGCCTCGATCTGGTCGAATTGCAATTGCACATTGCGGCAGGGGAAGTCTTGCCGATTGCCCAAAAGGACGTCTCGCTCTCGGGATGGTCTATGGAGGTGAGGATCTGTGCGGAGGATCCCGCCCGAGGATTCGCACCGTCGGTGGGGCTTATCACCCGATATGCCGCCCCAAAAGGAACCCATGTACGGGTTGATTCCGGGGTAGCCGCAGGAAGCACCGTTAGCGTTTTTTACGACCCGATGCTGGCCAAGATCATTACCTGGGGCGAAAACAGGGAACAGGCCCGCAAGCGAATGGTTCAGGCAGTGAATGGATACCATATCGAGGGGGTCTTTACCAATGTCGATTTTGCCAATCAGGTACTGACCCATCCGGTATTTATTCAGGGAGACCTGTCTACTGATTTTATCCCGACCTATCTTTTGGACGAGAGCAAAAAATTACCGCCGTCATTGGATGTACTCCATGCCATGGCTGCAACCACCACACTGGTCTATCATCTTCGGCAAAACTTGGTTCAAAGTTCACTTCTACCTCTGAAATCGCGGGTCGGTGCAACACGCTTGCCCAGAAACCATTTCGATTATATTGCCAAAAGTGAAGAAGATATATTCCATATCCGGCTGCAAAAGGACGGGTCGGATTTAAAGTGGCAGGTCGGCGTTGATGATACCCCATATCACGTGGTCACCCCGCAACTCGAGTATTATCGCCGCAGATTAAAGCTTTCCATTAACGGCGAAAAATTCTTTTTCCGCCTGAAATATCTTGGGAATTTCATAACAGCCGCTTTTTGCGGTGTAACCCGAACCTTTGAAATTTACAATCCGAGGGAATGGAAATTGTCTCGATTCATGCCGATGCCTTCTGCCATCGAAAAAGAGAATATTCTGGAGTGTCCGATGCCCGGCCTCGTTGTGGATGTCAAGGTAAAAGAAGAAGACCGGGTGTTTCGTGGTCAGGAACTGGTTATACTGGAGTCCATGAAGATGGAAAGCGCGGTTTCCTCTCCCGTTGACGGATTGATTGAAGCGGTCTTGGTGAAACCCGGAGATACTGTGGAGTCCGGCATGGCGCTCATCCGTTTCAAAGAGGCATAAATATGATAAAATTCATAATGCTTTAATACAATACAAGCCATCATAAAAATGCGGAAACCCTTTTTATTGATGCAGAATTAATTTGACAATTGATGCTAAAATGAGAATCAATAGAAAAAGGGACGGGTGTTATATTTCAACGGGCTGTTGCCCAAATCATTTTTCGCTGGCTCTGAAACATTTTTTGATAAATCTAAGGCTCGTTCCAGGCGATCCCAAAACTCGCCCTACGGGCTCAGACAGTTGGAATCACTTTTCTTTCACTTCGCCAAGATTTATAAACAAAAAACGTTTCAATGAGCGCTCAAAAAGATTTTCGTTTGGGCAACAGCTCGTCAAAGTTTGAAATCAAAAATGATTAAACGGATTACCGAAAAACTGTATTCAGATATTCCGAAAGAAACACTGTATCACTATACGACCTTTACCGGGCTGGTGGGTATTGTCGATAGCAAAGTGCTCTGGGCCAGTGATATCCGATATATGAATGATTCGGCGGAACTTAAACATACGGCGGATTTAATTCGAACGGAAATTACGCAAAGAATTACAGCCGGCCATTCAAAACCAAACCTGCTGAATCAGTTTTTGGAATGGGTAACCCATCGAATAACGAACGGACATATGTTGTTTGCCGCTTCATTCAGGTCTAACGGCAACCTTCTCAGTCAATGGCGGGGATACAGTAAGTTGGGGAAGGGAGTTAGCCTCGGCTTTGAACCGGGCTATATATTGAAATGCGCTCATGAGCAATCATTTCAGATCGGCAGGTGCATTTATAATTCAAAAGATCAACGCCGGCTCATTAAACAAGTTATCGATGCGGTTGAGACCCTTGCGCAAGAATATAGTGAAAATAAGGATATGTCCGGAAAACACACCCCGCAATCCTATTATGATATTTTCGAAAGAATAGAAAGTGATCTTCTGCGTATTGCGGCAATTTTGAAGCATCCTTCGTTCCAGGAGGAAGAAGAGTGGCGTATTGTTTCGCCGGCATTAACGGATTATGTAACCTCTCCGGTATTATTCCGGGAAGGCACTTCTATGCTGGTACCATACGTTGAATTCAAATTGTTAAAACAAAAAGACAAACCTATTGCTTTAGAGCATATTTATCTGGGTCCGAC
>JARRRC010000142.1:0-6185 GCA_037381105.1 Desulfobacterales bacterium | reverse complement strand
GCCGGTAGTGTTTCATAAAGCAGGCTCTCACCGGCCACAGATCGAAAATACAATCCTTTGGCCAAAATCGTTCCCAGAGCCTATGGCAAATATCGGGGTCTTGATATACGTGTACGGTATCCATATTAACGCCTCAAGGTTACGTTTAAAATGCTGTGGCTTCCATTGAAAAAGTTTTGGGCAAAACTCCGGACCTTTTCCGGGTCATATGGCTTGCAGCTGAATACGTCCAGATAGGTTGTATTGGTGAGATTGGCAAAATGGGCGGAAATTAGAGATGTTTCGATAAGTTGAACCATTGAAAAACCGGCTACGCGTTCGTCTTCGCCAAAGTGGACGACCTGTGTCTCTCCGAAGCGTTTCATCTCGATGAATTCACACAATTCGACCACGAATCTGCGAATGGTTTTGTCGTTTCGGATTTTTTCCGGGTCACAGTTGTAAATGTCGATGGCCGAAGCAATCCCCCAGAGCGACTGAAGATCCGGCGACAATGTGTGTTTAATATGCTCTGATACTAAAGGATTTTTTATCATCGCAACTTGGTTCATTAAGGGTGTCCTCCTTATATTTTAATGTTTTTCTTTCCATATCCAAATCCGTAAACGGTTAAGCACATTTTATGCCAAAAGCATAGATACTAATAACGTGCCGTAATTATATATTAATTAATTAATTATTACAGCGGGAATCTTAAATTGAAGATAAAAATAAGTATTTATATACCGAAAATAATCAAAATAGGTAATAAAATGCTTATAAAAATAGAAATAAGCAAAAAGATACTGAAATATTGGCTGACAAAATTCGGGCCTATCGTTGTTCGTCGATGTCTGTTTGCTCGACAATTGCATTTTAATCCATCTGAAATCAAGTATAAAATATAGTTATTATTTATATTTTAAAACACGAAAATATATACTTGAAAATTGTGGATCAATATCATATGAAGGAATAAAAAATCGGTATTTGAATTCTTTTTATAGGAGATCAACACCATGTTGATACGATTGGTTTTGGCAATCAATAACAAAAGCCTGCAAAAATATGTGGAAGGGCGCTTTCAGGAAGCCGACATTCGAATAGAAAGTTGCAGCCATGCGAAGACTTCGTGGCAGAACGTAATCCGTAGCTGCGGCGATATCATTGTCATCAGCGAATCACTCATTCCTCCCAAGACCGAATACAGCATTTCAATGCTCAATGAACTTCCGGAAACGCCGACCACGGTTGTTCTTCACGACAGCGATTCATCAGAAGAGCACGCCAAACTGGTGGCGGCCGGCGCGGATGTGGTGCTGTACAGCGGCATATCCAGAAAGAGCTTGACGGAGGCCATCGAATCCACCGTGGAATCCCGGCGCCAGTTCGTCCAGAAAAACCGCTTGAATGCAAGAGGGCACACGTCTCCCAAAATCACTGATTTTATTTCAGAAAGCAGGACCATGCAGATCTTTATGGAAGAGGTCTGGAAAATCATTCCCAGCAATTCTCCGCTGCTTCTCTTGGGAGAAACCGGAGTCGGCAAGGAACACCTGGCCAAAGCCATTCATTCCGAAAGCCCCCGTTCCGCCGGGCCGTTTATCGCGGTAAACACGGCTGCATTGCCTGAACATCTTCTGGAAAGCGAGCTTTTCGGACATGAGCAGGGCGCCTTTACCGGCGCTATCCGGTCCCGCCGCGGAGCTTTTGAATTGGCCCACGGCGGCACTATCTTTTTGGACGAAATCGGCGAGATGCCGCTCCACCTCCAGGCCAAACTCCTGCGTGTTCTCCAGGATTATGAAGTGCAGCCGCTGGGAAGCGAGCGGCCCATCTGGGTTGACATACGTGTTATTGCCTCGACCAATCAGAACCTGGAAGATCTCGTTGAGAACGGAAATTTTCGTAAAGATCTTTATTACCGCCTCAGCGTGATTATGCTTACGCTTCCGCCCCTTCGGAAGCATAAAGAAGATATTCCCGCCACGACCCATCGGTTCATTGAATTTTATCAGCAAAAGATCGGTAAAGATGTCACAGGGGTGACGGATGCGGCAATGAAAGCCCTGTGCCAGTATGATTGGCCCGGTAATGTTCGAGAACTGATGAACGTGATTGAGCGGGCCATGCTTTTGTGCCAGACCGAAAAAATTTCACTGAAAGATTTACCCTATATCTTTCATGAACCTGCTCCTTTTTCCAAAGGATTCGTCAATCCGGATGAAACGGTGATCGCATCTTGGAAGAATAAAACACTTCCGGAGGTTTGCCAGGAGGTGGTGGACCAGGTGGAGCGTTTGTATCTTGAAATGGTGCTTAAGGAAACAACAGGGCGGGTCGGCCAGGCAGCCAAGATTTCAGGGATCCATACCAGGGCATTATATAACAAGATGAAACGACTGGGGCTACGGAAAGAAAGCTTCAGGACAAAAAAACCGTCCCGGAATATGATTGTTGGCGGTTGAAGGGATTTTGGAGCATTTATTTTTTATCCTGCCACGGATATGTAATCCGAGAGTGGAATGTGGCCTCTATGGAATGCGTCAAGGTTTCAACAATCTTTGCGATATCTTGTGTGGAGACGTTGCATTCGTCGAATTGACCGTCTGCAATTCGTTTAACAATATTGAGAAGAATCATTTTTTCAATCTGTTCCTGCGTGGGGGCTTCCATAGACCGAAAAGTGGCTTCAACCGAATCTACGATCATCAATATTGCGGCTTCAAGGCTTTGAGGCTTCGGTCCCGGATACCGAAAATCCTTTTTGCGAGGTTTGGAGCCGTTGTTAGCCTTGACGGCCTTGTTGTAAAAAAATTCCACAAACAGTGTTCCGTGATGCTGCTTAATAAGATCCACAATAACTTCGGGAAGTCCCATTTCCCTCCCGATCTGCTCGCCGTGCTTTA
Organism: Desulfobacterales bacterium; assembly: GCA_037381105.1. Taxonomy (GTDB): domain Bacteria; phylum Desulfobacterota; class Desulfobacteria; order Desulfobacterales; family UBA11574; genus UBA11574. The sequence continues at coordinate 3,297 of JARRRC010000142.1, read as the reverse complement.
CGTGATTGATGATGATCCGGGCGCTCTCAGACGGGTTCAATTTGTCATGGGGATTCTCGCCGCCGGATTGGTTTTCCGAAAAAAACATGGGTTCCGCCATCTTACCGATGTCATGATAATAGGCGCCTGTTCTTAAAAGAAGCGTATTCGCCCCGACCGCCTCTCCGACCGCTTGGGCGAGAGATGCCATTGTCATGCTATGTTGATACGTTGCCGGGATTTTAGCGAAAAGGTCTTTTAAAAGGGGACGTTGCAGATCGGCGTACTTTGCGAGTTTAAAGTTTGATGTGGCATGATGGCCGACCTCCAGCACCGGCAGTATCAATAAAGCGAGCGGGCCTGACAGAATACCGCCGGCAAAGGCCCATCCCAAACTGCCGGAAAGACTCCTGTCTGATACCAATGCCTTTAATGACGGCCAAATTTCATTCGACTTCCCCAACAAAGGCATAATGTTTTGCCACTGTGCGGAAAAAGCCGCAAGCACGATCACATTGATCATTCCTACGATGAACGAAGGGAGTAGAATATGAATCCGTTTTTGTATTTTAAGAGAGAGCAACACGGCAGCCAAACCGCCGATCATGAAAAATAGAAATATCTGAAAAGTGTGGGCTGAAAAGAGCGCCACCAGTATTGCTCCAATTATCGCGGACCAGGTGGCAGCGACTCTTCCATGGTTTAAAAGAATGATGACGAGCGGAAGAAGCGCAAAAGGAATAAAATAAAGCGGAAATGGAGTAAACAAGAGACAAGATTTGAAAAGAAACACGCTGATGATCAACAGAGAGAGAATCGGCCGGTAAGACAGTGTTTTTCTCTGTCCGGAACTTAGGATCTTTAAAATGAACATGTCATTGAATACAATGATCAGCAGGGTTATGATAAATATCCAAAGTGTCATGTCGTAAAGGTTATTTTTAGCGAACTCAAGATACGAATTGATCAGCAGTAAATCTTCTTCTGTAAGCACTTTACGAAACGGCACAAGAATATCACCCGGGTTGTAATGAATGACTTTGGAGGGATACCTGCCGATGATTTCTTCGATGCGCCGATTGTTTTCTCTTCGGTCATATTTCAAGTTCGGTAATAGCGTAGATTGCGCAATCTGTATGGCAGGATTCAAAATGCTTTTATCTACCTGCCAAAACAGTTGGTTGGCTTTATCCCGCAGCATATTACGGGCTTGCTCTAAAGTAAGAACTTCATTGGTGGGATGGTCTACAATTCCTTTGGGTTTAGGATAGAGCACTTCGATGGTCATTTTGCCTTTGTACGGCTCCTGATTTTCTGCAATGATATTTTCCATAATGGTTTTTTCGACGGTCAGGATACCGTTTAAAAGGTTTGTCAGATTTGGGTAGCCAATGAATTTGTCTGCTTGAATTCTGCCGATTTTCAATCCGAATGCTTCATGGAGATACTCTACCAGTTCCTGTCCGGTAAGGGGTTTTTGTTCTTGAAGGAATGAAATTTCTTTTATCAGACTCACCATATTTTTTTGAACTTTGTCCGGAATACCCGGCAGATAATTATATAGAGGGACATACCGGGAAAGGGCTATATCGCGTCTGCCGCCAAGGGCCTTGTTTTGGTCGAAGATAAAATATCCTTGAGACCTTATGGTGAAAGGGGCAACCCTGTCCAGTTGAGGAGGGATGACAGTGAAATAAACATATTCGATATAGGATGCAAACAAAGTCGCGAGTAAAAGGATGATGTTGAGGAACAGTCTCATAACTTCACATTATTTCACGATACCGGCATTTAATGCTTTGAATTGCAAACAGAGCAAAAACATTTCAAAAAAGAAAAAAACCGAATTCGATTAAAATTATCATCAAATATCAAAAACAGCCTATTCCGTCAACCCGTCAAAATTTGTAGAATTATAGCAAATTTAAGGGGGGTCATGCACAGTTTTAAATAGATATGCAGCCGGAAAGCAGTCCTTCATCACTGTTGCCGAATGATGATTTCATTTGTTGTTATCAGGCCTGCATTCGCGCGTTTCCCACCAATCTTTGCCGTAATTGATAAAAAGTTGTTCGCCGGCGGAGACATCTTTTATCGTATAAAAAATGATCAGGTCTCGCTCCGCATCATGCCAATATTCGGTATTATGGTTATCGGCGTGATTATAAATGCTTCCGCATCCCAAGGGAAGCGAGAAATATTCGTCAGCGTCTGTAGATTCCTCATCATCCGGCTCTAAATGATACACGTAATCGTTTAAAATACCCGAACAGTCTTTTTCTCTGATCCGCAGATGATAACATTCTTCCAGTGTCGTGTCGGCCGGAATATATTCGGTGGCGAACACACCGTGGCCGAATTTACAGGGTGCCACCACCAGATTGGGGTGTCTGAATAATGATTGAGATAAGCCTTTGTTCATATTACCTTCCCGATACGTTATTACTTATAAAATTCTGATGTCATAAAGACCAGTTGACCGGTATGCTCTGGCTAGCCCCGTAATTTGGGGCGGGAATGCCTGGAGTGTCGGCAAGTTAAAATTGTTGTCCGATTTTTCCATGTATTGTCTTTTATCCCATTCACATGGAAAGGGTCAATAAAAATGGAACCCGCCGTTGGTTTTGGCGGATAAGACCTTTGGATCCGGATCTAAAAGTTTGTATGCTCAATATCACTTATGATATATCAGGGGACAGGGTGTTTTTATGACTTTTTTTGGGGGAAACAATTTATGAGTTCGTATCAGAAAGAGCAGCTGGAAACACTGAATATGGTGTATCGTCATCTCGAAACGATTCCTAAACAGGAAAAGCAACGGTTTTTATTGCAAATATCCGATTATCTGATGTTTCGAAACACAGTAGACGCATTTCTCGGTGAATATTTTAAAAATATCTGTACTCAAAAATGTTATCAAAGCCACGTCAGCGCCTGTTGTTCCCGCGAAGGGATCATCACGTTTTTCGGAGATGTGGTGGTGAACGTACTGGTATCCGAAGAATCGGGCATCGACGCCTTGTCGAAGGTGCTGATAAAACCCAATACCGGCTTTAAATGCATATACTTGGGCGATCGTGGATGCATGTGGCGAATCAAGCCGATCATCTGTGAAATGTTTCTTTGCGATCCGGCTGAAGAAGCGGTGTTTAATGATAAGCCACAAGCGAATAAAGTTTGGCAACGATTGAAACAACGCGAAAAACAGTTTCGGTGGCCGGACCGGCCGGTTCTTTTTGATGATCTTGAAAAATATTTTATCGCTGCGGGATATTGTTCTCCGCTGATGTATCTTCACAACAGTCCCGGTCTTTTGCG
>JARRRC010000141.1:0-6193 GCA_037381105.1 Desulfobacterales bacterium | reverse complement strand
CCTACGGTAATTTCCAGGAAGGCTGAGACCTCGTGAATCCCGGTGCTGCGCGACACCGCCCCGGCGTAGCGCGGCACCCGTCCGCCCCGGGCATCCTGCCCACACCGAAGTCCATTCCCCTTCATGTCCCGTCCCCGGGACCTGAATCGTGGGCCGCGCCATGGCGCTGATCGCCCGCGACCTGCTTCCCGTATTGCACCGCCTGCCACCCGCCAGGCGCTACGTGGTGGGATTCAGCGGCGGTCTGGATTCCACCGTACTGCTTCACGTTTTGGTCTCGCTGCGCGACGAGCTGCCGCCGCTGCAGGCGGTGCACGTCAACCACGGCCTGCAGGCACAGGCAGTGGATTGGGAAAAACATTGCGCCCAGGTCTGCCAAGACTTCGACTGTCCGTTGGATATCCTGCACGTCGATGCACGACCTTCCGACGGCGAAAGCCCGGAAGCGGCCGCGCGCGGCGCACGCTATGACGCCTTGCGCGAATACTGCCGCCAAGGCGACCAGCTGCTCACCGCCCACCACCAGGACGACCAGGCTGAAACCCTGCTCAACCAGTTGCTGCGCGGCGCCGGACCGGCAGGGCTCAGTGCCATGCCGCGCATCGCGCCATTCTCTCCGGGCACCTGGCATGCACGTCCGCTGCTGGAAATCACGCGGCCCGAACTGAAGGCTTATGCCGAAACGGCGGGGCTCACTTGGGTCGATGATCCCACCAATACCGACACCCACTTGGCGCGCAATTATCTGCGCCATCAGGTCATGCCCGTGCTGACGCAACACTGGCCTTCGGCCGGCGCCACCCTGGCGCGCGCCGCCCGCCATCAGGCCGAAGCCTGGGCGCTGCTGCAGACCCTGGGCCGGCAGGACATCGAAGCAGGGCAGGGCAGCCGTCCCGATTGTCTGTCGGTGCAGGCCCTGCGCCGCTTGCCCACCAACCGTGCCCGCAACGCCATCCGCGTCTGGCTGCACGACAAAGGCCTGCCGATGCCTTCCGAGGCTCGCCTGGCACGCATCCTGGAGGACGTACTCACGGCTGGTGAGGACCGTATGCCCTGCGTGGACTGGCCGGGCGCGGAAGTACGCCGCTACCGGGACGACCTGTACGCCTTCGCCCCCTTGCCACCGCATGATCCATCAACTATCTATGAATGGAACCCGAACGAACCGCTGGAACTACCGGCATTGAATCTGTGCCTCACGCAGCAGGACCTGCTCGACCTGGGTGTTGATGTGACTGCGCTGGATACGCCGCTCACTGTGCGCTTCCGCCAGGGCGGCGAGCGCTGCCGTCCCAAGGGGCGCAATGAAACCCACGAACTGAAAAAGCTGCTACAAGAAGAGGGTGTCCCACCCTGGGAGCGGGAGCGGATTCCGCTGGTTTATGCGGGGGAACGATTGATCACGGTGATGAGTTTTTGGGTGTGTGAATAGTACATTCAAGTCACGTCCCTTTAGTCCGCCACCGTCAAGCACCGATTATCGCAATCGTTAGCAGTCAACAGAACATGGAAACGGATAACGTCAATGAGGTTGCGGCATATATTCGCACGAGGGGATATTGCCGTATTGGGGTGGACGGCATAGACGGCGTTGGAAAATCCACGTTAGCTGCTGTGTTGGCGAGTACTTTAGGGATGCGCCACTTGAACCTAGATGACTACTTGGTCAAGAAGCAGGGCGGATTTCTAAGCCATTTGAAGTATGACGAACTACAGCATGATATCTCGGAGCCAGACCGCTTTGTTGTTGAAGGTGTGTGCTTGTTGGCTGTGCTGGAACAAATCTCGACCCCTCTTGATTGCCTCGTGTATGTGAAACGTATGTGCCACCATGTTTGGGCTGATGAGCGCGAATGCGATCTAGAGGATGACGTCGAAGATTTTTTGGATAAAGAAAAGAAGACCGTTGACCTTATTGAGCAGGCGGAATCATCATTGGACACATTGGGGTTAGCCGAGGAGCTAATTCGCTACCATGATAAATACCGGCCGCACAAGAAAGCTGAATGTTTCTATGCGAGGGAATACTGCTAACAACACCAATGTTAGCCAGAGAAAGGACTTGACCTAATCTTATGGATATTATCGACGCTTACGACAGCGCAGAGGCGATTGCCACCGGTTGTTTATTAAACATCATTAGTAGTGACAAGCTCCCAAAAGGCTGGCTATCTTTTGGCGTTGGAAATGAGCTCAAGCCATCCGATTTATATTGCTATCTACAAGCCAAGTATGGATCGCCTAACGGCCTGCAAAACCTTCTACGAAATGACAGCTCCGACAACCTAATTCATTGGGAATGGGTTCTAATCTGTGAAAACGGATTGATTTTCTTTCAAGGGATGAATCTTCGCACCGAAATAAACTTTTTGGGCGAATGGAAAATCAAAAAATCCGATATCGCCAACTTAGTTGATCATATCAAAAGTGAATTCTCCAAATTTGGTAAAGAAATGAGCCAAATAAGGAAGAATGATTTAGAAGATTGGGACCTATTTGCAAACCCTTACCAGCAGCTCAAGAGTTCAATTTCACAACTTAGTAGTGACCTTAGCTCATTAAAACTTAATCCGTCTGAGGAAAAGATTGACAATCCCACAGACTCGGCAACACTCAAGCGCCTTGAAACAGATTGGTCAAATCTCATGGTTAGATATAACCGAGGGATAGGCCTAGCTATGTCTCTTAGCATCATGACTCCCATTCTCGCTGAATCATTCGTTAATTTCATAATATTTATCTTATGCCGACCTGACATTAAAAATAACAAAAGACTTTTTGAGTCATTTGTTAGATCAAACATAGATGTTCGAATCCAATCTCTTCATATTAATTGCATTGGTTTTGATCGTCCTGTCGACTGGCAGTCCGAGGCTTGCAGAGAGTACAACTCAATAATAAACAAGAGAAATGACATGCTCCATGGAAACATTTCTCCAGACAAACTAAAAATGGGGGAGATATATTTCAAAGGAAATATCCCAATATTTAAGAAATATCAAACTCTTTGGCAACACTCTATCGGCGCGTCACTTGATTCTTCTGGTTTTTTTGCTGTCAATAAAGAACTAGATGCAGTCAATAAGTTTGTAGAATACGTACTCTCGTGCTTAAACAAAAAATATCGAGAAAGCATTGAGTTTATGTCAGAGCGGAGAGACTTGGGACTTAACAAGGAAAACGGCCGCATTGGTGTTCTTCTGCCAGACAGTATCGCTGATTTTGGTATTAACTTTTGATCAACGGATAGCTAACAAACATCTTGAATTCGCGCGCATTGCCATATTGGGGAAATAGGGTCAGGGAGAAATTAATCTAACACTCGATACAATACCTCTCTGACCTTATCTATATATGCGTCGAACTATTTTTGATTAAATGTATAAGGCAACTATACTCACTTAGGCAGAAGTTATATGGCGCTTTTGCCCTCAAATTGAAGCTATGCATATCAGGTTCAACTACCAATCCATCAAGGAGGGCTTGGAAATGGCGATAAAACATACACCAACCGGAATAGTGCACAAAGGAACCAAGGGTGGTCATACTGGATGTGGCGTTGATACTAAAAAGAACCCTGATCACTGGGTGTCAACATCAGAAAGAGTCACTTGCGACAAGAATGGGTGCAAAAATTAGTGGTATTTATTCAAGTCAGGCCTTGCTTGTAACGCGACAGGCAGGGCCTGATTTTTCATGACGCTCCATAAATAATGTCTCTTTTATACTGGTTTATAGACAAGTTGTCGTAAACTGACCTTGAATGCTTCTATAAAAAACCAACTAAAGAATGGTGCATTATTTTTTGTCATTATTCTGCCGGCTCAACCTGATTACGTCCTGACGCTTTAGCCTGATATAGATGTTTATCCGCCTCCTGAAGCATGGCGTCAACCGTACCCAATTCAAGGTCATCACATAGTCCGATGCTGATGGTGACCTGCAGGCCATCGGCAATCCCGGACCAGTCGTACTCTTCGATACATTTTCGAAGAGTCTCGCAGCGTTCCCGTGCCTGAGCCAGGGTTGACTCGATAAACAGGGCAACAAATTCCTCGCCACCGAATCGGGCAAGCAGGTCGCTCTCGCGCATGTTCTGTTTCAGGATACTGCTGGCCTGCTTCAGAACCTCATCGCCCACGGAGTGTGAGTAGCGGTCATTGATGGTTTTAAAATTATCCAGATCGGCAATCATGATGCACATGGGGTGCTGATGACGGACGGCCTGCTGCATCAGGATTTGCGCATGGTCATCGAAATAGCGGCGGTTATACAACGATGTCAACGGATCGTGCAGGCTCAAATCCTTTAGCAATTTGGCCTGCAGGCTGATCGTCTGATTCGACTCCAGAAGTTCCTTGTGAGTCTCAGCCAGCCGCTGGCCCATGTGATTAAAAGATTCGGCCAGCAGGCCGACCTCAAAAATTAGGGTCAGAGACCAATTGTTAGTAATATTAAATAACAACAAACTTGCCGCTGGCGATGTGGGGTTAAGTGCTCATAAAAGGAGAGAAGACATGAACCACATATGGCGTTGGGCTATTGTTTGCGGTTTTCTGGCCATGAATATTTCAGGCCCGTCGTTTGCTGATGTGCGCCTCGACAAAAGTGCTCTGGAAACGCTGATCAAAGGCAACACTGTCGAAGGCAGGAATATTAAATGGAAGACGACCTACAGAATGTATTTCGATCCAACAGGTAGGTTTTGGCGCATCGACAGCCGGTACAATAAGGAGAAGGGCGAGTGGCATGTAGAAAAGAATGGCACACTCCGTATGTCCGGTCGCAAGGTAAATTACCGTAAGGTCAAACAACGCAGTGGTGGCGGTTATGACGTCTACGGTGACAGAGGCACTGTCATATGGACTATAGATAAAGTTACGCCGGGCAATCCATACCACCTCGGACCCAATTTTTAATGGCGGTATGTGGGGCCAGATACCGTCAGGCAAGCTACTATTGGATCACTTGGCCGGGGGAACGACTCGATACGTGGTTGGTTGATGCTCTTTCTTGGGCTGGCGTGGACATCGGCGCAGGCGCAGAGCGCAGTGACCCGAAGGTCGGCAATCCCGCCGACTTTAGTTCGCAAGGCGGTCAGCGGGATGCGATCAGGATTTATAACTATGTACGTTGTGTACATTAGATAGATAATGATTCGTGTAAATATCAGCTATAGTGACAGCTCCAGTAACTTAAAAACGGACGCTTGCACAAGACAGCTTGTCGAGCAAAGCAAAGGATACTGCCATGAAACTGAAAATTACCGTCCTGCTCTTTTTCGTACTATCCATTTCAGGCTGCGCAAGCCTCACCCCAGCCGAAACGCAAGTGGCCGTACAGGAACTTGTCACACAAGTCCAGGTGGCGGTGGACAGAATCGCCCAGAACAGAGAAATCTCCTCAACACTGCCTCCTCTGAAAAGCGCAGAGCTGACGCTTTCATCCAGGGCCGAGCGTGATACAAATGGAAAGGTCTCTCTATTCCTGTCTGCAGGCGGTGGTAAAAAGCAAACCGATGCAAACTCAATTACCCTGGTTCTTGTACCAAATAAACTATCCAGCAAAGCCCTTACAAAGGAGCCCGGACAGGACATCGCAGATGCTGTCGTTGCGGCTGTCTCGGCGCTAAAAGGAGTCCAGGGGTTGACTCTGAAGTCCTTGACCGTCGTCGCATCATTGGAAATCGTCAAGAATGTCCAAGGTGGGTTTGATATCGAACTTTCTGGTGTTTCAGTTGAGGGCGGGAAAAAGAAAGTTATTACTTCAGGAAATTCTCTCAAGCTCGTTTTTGAACGAACAGACAAAGTATCATAAGAGAAGTAAATGCCTATCGTCATAGGTAATTGGAAAAACTTTGACCAAAATTGCTGGAGCGGTTACGTCAACACACAGCACTCGCTCATTTTTTGTCCAATTGAACGACCATCATTAATTTATTCCTCCAAAGCTCAAATATTGTACAGCCGCAAATCGGGCCGGGGCGGCCGCCGGTCGCCTATGACCATCCAATTACCCTGCAGATCATGGCAGGTCAGCTAGACTACGGATAAGGGCATCCAGGGGCCTGCCCACGTGGAATCCACTCCCGTCTCCACGTCCACAATAAAGAAACACACAACCCAGAAGCTCTCGACTACGTACGGGAAGTACAGGAAGGACACGCAGAGGATGATGCGATTAGGGCCGGACT
>JARRRC010000140.1:0-6827 GCA_037381105.1 Desulfobacterales bacterium | reverse complement strand
TAATTTTCCGGATCACGGGGCAGCATGAAATTAATAACGTGATCCATGCTTTCGATATGGATGCCTCGTCCGGCAACATCCGTTGCCACCAGAACCCGGATTTTTCCGGCTTTGAAGGCCTCGAGGCGGCGAATCCGCTTTTTTTGGGGAACATCACCGGAGAGCGTCGAACAGTTGATGCCGTGGCGGGTCAACTTCTTTGCGAGTTCTCTCACTTCATCGCGTCTGTTACAGAAAATCAGGACACGTCTGAGATTCTGTCGATGAATGATGTTGAACAGGAGTGAAAATTTATCGATGGTGGTAACGTTGTAAACGATCTGCTCAACGGACTCCACCGCGATATGTTCCGGCTCGATTTCTATGGTTACAGGTTTACGGGTCCATTGAGAGGCGAGTCGGGTGATTTCACCGGTGAGCGTCGCGCTGAAGAGCAGCGTCTGACGCTGGTCATTTGACGGGGTGCTGTAAATAATCTTTCGCACATCGGGGATAAAACCCATGTCGAGCATCCGGTCTGCCTCGTCGATGATCAGCACCTCGATCTTTTTCAGGTCGATGTCTCGGCGCCGCTGAAAGTCAAGCAGCCTTCCGGGTGTTGCAACGACAATGTCCACCGGATCGACTGAAAGTTGCTTTCTCTGTTTTTTATAATCCATGCCGCCGAACACGGAAACGGTTTTCAGTCCCGTATACTTTGAAAGATGACGGGCTTCTTCGGAGATCTGGAGAACCAACTCCCGTGTGGGGGCTAAAACCAGAATCCGGGGTGTACCGGGTTGTCGTTTGTCCAGGATCGGGTTATTCAGCATCCGGGTGATAACGGTGATCAGGAATGCTGCTGTTTTTCCCGTTCCGGTTTGAGCCCGGCCGCTGGCATCCCGCCCGGACAGACTGCTGGGAAGAATTTTGGCCTGAATCGGTGTACAGTACTCGAAGCCAAGATCGCTAATGGCATGAAGCAGCGGGTTGGGAAGATCGAAATCGTGAAACCGCGTCTTACCTTCAACCGGCTGAACATTGAACTGTAAAACATCCCATTTCGCTTTCAGTGCCGGTTCTATGGCTGCGGCCGGTGCATCCTCGCTTTGTCGGACCTTCTTTCCTTTTTTGCCGGGGACGCGGCGACCAAGGGAAGGATTTTTTTGATTTTTTCGGTTTAGTTTATCGATAAGACCTCGCAATCAAAATGCTAAAGGCACGCCATTATAATCCATGGGGTGCCCTTTTTATTTATAAGCTAGCTCAGTTTGAGTTAGTTTCTAATGAATAGTACGCCAAACCACAATGACATTTTCTTCATCAGGGCTTTTTGCCCTGTTTAATTTCAAATAATAACATCTTTTTGGAAAAAATCAAGTTATTGATTCTTGGTTCGTTTAAATGGGCACAACGCTTGATCTTTGAACGGCTGTGGCATCTTATTCACTATTCAAGCTTTGACTCTATTCACTCTCCCTCTGAAAAGAGTCAAAAGCAGACTTGACCCCTTTACAATGGCGCCCCCTTTGATGGCAAAAGAGGGCGTTATAGGATCGGTGATTATGATTTATAAACCGTATTGTTCTTTTACAAGATGCGCAATGCCTATTTGTTCCAGCCGGCTTATGGGGGTAAGCATGGAGATATGAACTATGCCGGGAAGGCGGCCGATTTCAATGCCTCCTGTGATAGTTACGCGGTTTTTCACCTCATCAATATCCATATCTGCTAACTTTGCCATTCGTTCGAGACCGTTCATTGTTGCCTCGTTCAAATTTGCACCTGAACCCACCACCTGGATGGGGGCCACATCAGTTTGGATATCAAAGCCGCTCCTGCCAGATAGTGATCGTGCGGCCTCCAACTCCTCATTTGAAAGTAATCTCGCCAGCGGCGGCAGATGCTCCATTAAGGGCAATATGATCGGTCCATCATTTGCTAACTTTTTGATAACCTCGACGTCAATGGTGACCTCCGCAGATACGTCAGTCGTATGACCTGCAATCTCCCCATCACCTTGCATCGCATGTACGTCACCTACGATTATGCCTGCTTGCTCAACCTTAACAGGTGCGATAACGATAGCACCTTCACCTACACTATCGATGTCCATATGGGCATCACTTCTTTTCGCCAGATCTTCTTCAGTGATGGCATGATCATGAGGGGCGCCAATAAGGAACACCCCAAAGTCTCCGGCATTATGGGACGAGGGCATGGCAACGCCGGGCAAAGTTCCAACATTGCCTATCATTGGCCGAACCTTCGATACAATTCCAGCAGGCATATCTGCCAGAGCAAAAACCAATATGGAGTGGCACGTAGATCCCGCAGGTGCTCCAGAATAGTCTTCTGCATTTCTGGCTATTTCTTCTGCTACGTGATTGGGAACTGTAACTCCAACTGTGCGTTTATCATCAAAAACCATGGTAAATCCATTGGTCACATCAAATGCAGATATCGAGGTGTCACAATCGGCACAGCAGATTGCATCCCTGCCGATTCCTTTTACAATTGTATTGGGATTGATCTTTCCGCACCCTGGACATTTTTTTGCAACAAATGGATCACCAACAAAGCTTCCTTCGCGAGGAGCTTCAGTTCCGGACGCTGAAGCTTTGGAAGTAATCTTTATCTTTTTAATTCTTAAGGCTACACCGTCTCCAATTTCTGCACCCTTTACAGCTACGGGGCGGCTGATCGTGTGACCGCTTTCAACTTCCGGCGTAATCATGGGACCATAGCACGCGGGTTCTGTGCCTGCTACAATTCGGCCACCATCCTTAACAGGGCCGAGCATAACGGTTTCCGGACCTACGATATCAACAAATTCACTTACATAGACTAAATTTTCGCTCGATAATGTCATTTAACTCCCTCCTCTCTTTCTTGACAGAGTCAAGATCTAATCTTTCCCAACTTCTTCTGACCCAAACCACGGGGAACTTAGGATTTGACTGGTTAGGTGTGCTAAAGCCACGGTGTTAAAAAGAAGTAATACGTTCTCGCAAAACGTGCACGACCCCTATGTTGTCAAAAAGAGCATTCAGAATCTCTAGGTACCTTCTATCAATTTTCATAAGAATTGTAAATACGATAAAAGTTTGATTTTTAGGGGAAAACTAAAGGTGTGGCATCAAACCTTTAATGGTGAATAAATTCAGTCATATTTCTCTTTTAAACGATGGTTCTGCTCCATTCTGATAAGAACGTACCCGAAGTCCCACTCAGGCTGCTGTCGGGCCGTCGACTGGCGGTAGCATAATACGGGCGTCTGCTACAATGCATTTTTGCGCAGAACACATCACCGGGTTGAGATCGATGGATTCGATCATGCCGGCGGCGGCCATGACAAATTTTGAAAAACAGACCAAGGTCCGAGTCAGCTCGTCGCGATTGACAGCCTGGTGACCCCGGTACCCGGAAAGTAAGGGAGCGGCCTTAAGACCCTTGATCATGGCATCCACACCCTTGGTTCCCACAGGGGCCAAACGCAAACTGACGTCCTGGTAGATTTCCACGCCGGTCCCGCCCATGCCCAATAGAACTACGGGCCCGAATTGATCATCCATTTTAGCACCGATAATCAACTCCAGGCCGGAAACCATTTGTTCGACCAACATGGCCTCGAAGCCATCCATTAGGCTGAAGGTTTCAAATACGGCCGTCAGTTCCCGGATGCTCTGGATGCCTGTGCGCACACCGCCGACATCCGACTTGTGGACAATGCGACTGGAAACGACCTTGGCAGCCAAGGGAAACCCCAGGTCGGCAACAATCGGTTCGATCTGGTCGGGGTCCGTGACAGTTGAAAAACGCGGAACCTCCAGCCCTGCCGCGGACAGCAATCGTTTGGCGTCCGGCTCGATCACCCAGCCACGGGTGCGGGCTTCCTCCAATACGGTCTTGATTTCGGTTTTCAGCATGGTTTGTTCCTTTTTAAAGCTTTGACCATCAACACGGCCCCTTTAATTGACGGGGACACCGGAACGCCGTTGAATTCAAATCCCTCGATGAGCATGCGGTAGCGTTCCACATGGGGGACGTAGGCGGTCAGGGGTTTGTTATGGCGCCGGCAGACCCGGCCAAGGCGGGCGCTGAGATCAGAGGTGACTTCCGGTGTGTAAGGCAGCAGAAGCAAAATAATGGCGTCCAGCTCCTGAGACCGGGCCAGGTGTTCGGCGGCGGCCATAAAGTCACTGTCTGAGGCACTGCCGGTTAGATCGATGGGATTGGTCAAAGCGGCAATGGGCTGCACGCTTGAAGACAGATCGGCACGAATTCGATTCTGCTGCTCTTGATTGAAGGCCGGAATGGACAGGCCGTGCCGGATGCAAATGTCCACTGCCATTGCTCCGTGTCCGCCGCTGGGACTGATAATACCCACACGACCGTCGATGGGTTCCCTATAGCAGCTTAGAGCCTCACAAAAAGAGACCAGCTCCAGTTCATTGACCGCTTCGACGATGCCATGCTGGGCCATTGCTGCTGAAAAGACCGCGTAGTCGCCGGCCATGGAGGCGGTGTGCGAAGAGACGGCCCGCATGCCTTCGCTGGTCTTGCCGGATTTCAAAACGATCACCGGTTTTGGGCATCGGCGGGCGGCCTGCACAAACTTGCGCCCCTCTCCGTGGGCAAATCCTTCGATATAAAAGGCGATCACCCCGGTGTCCGGATCTGCGGCCAGATACTCCAGCAGATCCAGTTCTCGAATAAGGGCCTTGTTGCCGATGCTCACCCCCAAGGAAAAGCCGATCCCCAGTTCGGCGAATTTGGTCATTTGATCCACCAGCACACCACCACTCTGGCTCACCAGAGCCACATTACCGGACTCGGGCCGGACCATGCGTTCACTGGGGATGAAAAAGGTGTCGATGTGGCCGGGAACATAGATGCCCAGACAATTGGGACCGATAAACGGAAACCTGTGCCGTCGGGCCAGATCGACAAGCAGCTCCTGCAAATCCAAACGTCCGATTTCAGCAAAACCCCCGGAAATGATCGTGGCCCCGCCGACGCCGGCATCTATACAGTCCTTGAGGGTGTCAAGGGTATATTCAGCTCGCACGGCGATAATCGCCAGATCCACGGGCTGCGGAATTTCCTGAATGCCGGTGTATACCGTCTGCCCGAACAAATCGCCGCCGCCGGGGTTGACCGCAAAAACATCCACCGGGTAGCGCAGGTGGATTTTGTTGAAAATAACGTTGGCCGGATGGCGCTCCCGTTTCAGGGAAACCCCGATAACCGCCACGGTTTTAGGCTGAAACAGACGTTTGAAATCCCAGGCTGCGGGCCGTGATTTCTTTGACGGACCTTTTGAAGGTTCACCGGTATTTTGCAATGTTTTTCTCCGGATACGTTACTTAGATTGAGGGTTTGTTACACGCTAAGACACTGAAGATATACCTCAAATGAAGGCAGATGAACACAGAATTTTTTTGACCCCAAAAAGGCGGTTTCAAGAGCGTTTCAAGCCTATTTGTTAACCTCTTAACCAATTATTATAAATGGTTACCTCGGCCCGACCCCAGCCCACTCATTTCTGAATTGGATACCGATTGTGTTTATATTGGATTCATGCTTAGGGGCAGCCCTGCAAATCATGTTTTCTTTATATCTTTTCCAATTGAAAACGCTTTGCCGATGAATCCTCCCATTTTGTAGTAATTTTGAATTTCAGGTGTATAGATGAATGGTTTTACTCTCCCAATATCTGGCAGACCCTTTTCATCCAAAGCGGATTCATCCACTTTTACATCCATAATTTCGCCCAGGAACTGTGTGTGCAATCCAATCTCAGTGCTGTTGAGAACCTCACATTCCAGCACCATTGGGAATTCCTTAACGTATGGGGCGTCCACCAGGTCGCCTTTCACGGGCGTCAGTCCGGTCTTTTCGAATTTGTCTGTATTCTTTCCCGACACCATACCGATATAGTCGGTTTCCTTTACATGAACCTCGGAAGGGATATTAATAGTGAAGGCTTTCCGACTGATGATGTTGCCGTAAGAATAGGTGGCTTTTCTCAAGGAAACACAGACGCAGGGGGGTCTGGAGCAGCATATCCCGGCCCAGGCCGCGGTCATGACATTGGGTCGCCCATCCTTATCATATGTGCCCACCACCCAGACCGGAGCCGGAAAAGCGAGCGTTTTTGCGCCAAATGATTTCATATGTGAACCTCCTGAAGTCACATTGCAACCAAAGAATTGGTGCCTTTTGTCGTTTATGCAGCGTAAGCTGCTGAGTACTTTTCTATTGCCGTCCTCTCAACGGCAATAGAAAAATTAATATACTCTGCGATCTCAGCGCCTCAAGCAAAGCGGGCGGTGAAACAATATAAAAATACGTGATCGAACTTACGAACCAGAGCACTTAGGAATCTCTTTTTGTTCTTCGCACACCCCGCTCTTCTCGGTTTTTCCGGCATCTTCAGCTTTCTCGGCTGCCTGTATCCCGAACTCAGCCCTGCCCAAAATATCTCCGCTTTCAGAAACGACCTCCACATATCCATAACCTAATCCCATATGAAGATTTTTAGAACTCCATGTGCGCCAGGACTTTGATTTTACAGGCAGCTTGACTCTTGCGATTTCTTTATCCCTAAAATACCAAACATGATATACATAAGTCGTACGTACAGCCCCACCAATTTTGGTAAAACAGTATAGTTTGTCCAAATCCTCAGGGAATACACTTCCAATACCAGAGGGTTGTCGATCCTTTACATTTCTATAAAATTGGATCTCTTCCAAAAACAATTCAGGCTGTTTCTGTGCTGCAGCTGAAGCCGTATCTTCCGTTTGCTTTTCGCCAAGGAAGACATTGCCAAAAAGCAAACG
>JARRRC010000139.1:0-6212 GCA_037381105.1 Desulfobacterales bacterium | reverse complement strand
CAAGGATTTGTTTTAGAATGAGTTACTCATTTTTAATGATATGATTATGCCATGGAACATTTAAAATTTTGAGAACGCTTTGCATTATACAGCCTTGCGTCAGCCTTTGAGATTAAATCCTTTTCGGTTTCATGACTTTCAAGCTCTCCGATTGTAGAAACTCCACAGCTTAATTTTACTGTTATTTTATTAGATTCCCATTCAAAAATGTGATTTCTGACATCAGCCAATATTCTTTTTAAAAGCATCCCGGCTTGTTTGATATCCGTATCTGGAAGAAGAATGACGAATTCGTCGCCTCCATATCTGGAAACGATATCGGCCTGCCTTATAGAACCCTTTAAACACCCGGCAAGTTCCCGAAGTACAACATCTCCGGCCTGATGTCCTAAAGAATCATTGATCATTTTAAAACCGTTAACATCTATCATAATTAAAGAAAGCGGTCTATGATATCTTTTGGCTGTATGGAATTCTTTTTGAATAAAACCCTGAAACCCTTTTCGATTTAAAATGCCGGTAAGGCCGTCTTTGACTGCCATCTGTTTAAGCTTATGATATTCCTGGGCATTTTTTAGTGACATGGCAAGAATATTCGATACGGTTGAAAGCAATTCCATTTTTTCGTTGTTATAATCATCATTATTTTTGGGCAGGACGGCAATCATACCCAACACCTTGCCTGCTAAGCTTAAAGGCAAAACAATCTGTTTGGAAAGTGAAATGGCATCGGCCGAAGAAATTTTAATTCCGGATGAATAAAAGTGAACATCTATATCTTTCATTACAATTCTTTCTCCGGAAATTGAATAAAATGATTGGATCATCTCTTCTTTTAGCCTGTCGAGAATTTTTTTATTGATTTCTTTTTCAGACAAATGAAATGCCAGACTCCACTTTGAGCCGATACGGTAAAGCATGCCGAGCAAGGCAGGATTCATGACACCGAGGAAACCTGCATTTAAGATTCTGGGAAGAATCATTTCCCAGTTGAGATCATATGCCACCTCGGAACTCAGCCTATTGATAAAATTCAATTCCTGGTTCTTTTTCCTAAGATCTTCCTTTTCTTTTTCGATATCTTTATTAATATTTTTTAGTTCATTCATCATATGAATGATTTCAATAAAAGCCTTTCGATTTTCTATCCCGCCCAGAATTATTTCATAAAGACGTTTTGAAATATTGGATCTGGAGATAAAACCATAAACACCTGTTTGGAGAATCTCGGAAATCTTTTCGGCTTTTTTGTTTTCTCCATAAAGAATAACACAAGCTTGAGAGCTGTTCTCCTGAAGAAGATTTATCCAGTTGCAGGCAAGATTCCCGACTTGATCATAATCGACGAGGATGGCGCTGAACACGTTATTTAAAAGTATATCCTCAACACCTTCCGAGAGCGTTCGGGTTTCAACCTCAAACCCTTTAGATCCGAGAATTTGTTTGAAAAGATTTCCGTCTTTTGTTTGATTGCTTATAACCAGTATTTTTTCGTTCATACCGACACCTCTTATAGGGTCAATACAATAAAAAGCTATTAAAATATTAACAGCGCAGAAAATCTGATTTATCAACGTCGATGATAACCGAAGTCGTCGTCAAATAACCCTAAAAACATCTAATATCTTGGTTATTTTAACTTTTTTAAATAATATGCAAAATACGTACCAGTGAATGTTTTATGGCTGTCATCGCAGCTTAACTAACTGTTATTATAGTAATTGTATATTGGCTATAAAATATGTGAACAAGATGGCAATATATTGACGCATTTGATGATTTTAACGCGAATCGGAATATTAAAGGAAAGTTTTGGACTTCGGTTTTTTATTACACTACGGTCGAAATCGCGTATTTATTTGGCGTAATAATAAAAAAATCTTCATAATACATGGTACGATAGTTGCATATTTTTTTAAAAAATTTTGTTTGGATCATGTACGCGAATAAAAAGGTGATGAATATGCCTCTTATTGAGAGACGATCCTATGTCAGGGGAAAATTTTCTTTTAAAATTAAATTTAAAACAATGACGTTAGGTGAATATGAAGACTTAATAAATTCCCGTGAGCCCCTTTTTTCTTTTTTTCAAGAAGAAGACGGGACTGCTGCCGTAGACGAATTCCTGAGTACTGCTACACCAACTGACGCTTCGTTATTGAATTATCTGGTAAGAATTGACGAAAAATTGGATTTCGTTTTGGAGCTGTTAACAAAAGACGAAGAAACGGAGAGTCCGTATGAACAAGGGGTAGGGGTGAATATCAGCGGGTCCGGCATGAAAATCATGGTCGATCAGCCCGTTGAAATCGGCCGGATCATTCATTCAAAGATTTATCTTTCAAAGATACCGATGGTTTTTTTGGATGTTTTTGGCGAAGTTGTCCGTGCATCGATGTTGAAGGAAGGTGGCAAGAATCGTCACGCTTTAGCGGTTAAGTTCCTGGATCTCAGTGTGCACAACCAGGAAAGGATTATTGCAACAGTATTTAAAAGCCAAAGAGGAGCTCTTAGAAAAAGAAAAAGTAGGTCCTGATTTTGCATACATTGTTCGTAACAGAAAAAATTTTTATTTTACAAGAACAATTTACCCTCCGGCAGGAAAATTTTTCCGCCAATAAAGTAAGGAGATATAAAATTATGGATTTAAGTATGAAAGTTCTCATTGTCGATGATTTCGCCACTATGAGGAGAATTGTAAGAAATATCTTAAAACAGATCGGCTTTAAAAATATTATCGAGGCGGATGACGGTAAAAGCGCCCTAAAAGAGCTGAAAAAAGGAAAAGTCGACTTGATATTATGCGACTGGAACATGCCGGAAATGCCGGGAATAGATTTATTAAAAGCAATAAGATCGGATAATGAATTAAAGGATATCCCTTTTATTATGGTTACGGCAGAAGCTCAGAAAGACAATATCGTAGAAGCTGTTAAGGCAGGTGTTAACAATTATGTCGTAAAACCGTTTACCGCGGAAACAATCAGTGAAAAATTATCCAAAGTATTCGCTGGGTAACCTTGAGAACTATTGTATCAATGTCATGTTTTGGTGATAATAATCATAATTTTCTAAAGGTATTGTTCGGCAATGCCGAATATAAAATTAAATAAACCAGATATACAGATAAATAAGAGGCTTAAATATGGATATTAATAAAGTAGGCAATTCATTTAAGGCCACATTGTCAACCTCCAAAAAAACAGACTGCGATCATCAATTCAAGCAGGTTTTTGATCGGAAACTTGATGAAATAAATGCTGCATCAACGCCTGCCTTTGTTGACAATAAAAATAATGTTATAGAGCAAAGTGAGAAAATTCTTAATCTTTTAGATCACTACTCCGAAACACTGGCGGACCCGGCTAAATCATTAAAGGATATTCAGCCATTAGTGGACGGCATCGAAAAAGAAATAAACTTTATCGAATCTGAAACCAAAAATCAGATGTATGATGACAAAGCCCTTGACAAAATTATCAAGGATTTGACTATAACTGCAAAGGTAGCGATGTACAAGTTCCATCGCGGGGATTATATCTAAGTCCCTCCCATCAAATTTAAAACACCCCCCGGCCTGCCCAGTGAAATGTCGCCCTGTTAAATTCGCATTTTATCGTTAACGGGGCCGAAAGCTATTTCATTGGGGGTTAGGCTCAAAAAATAATCCTCGGAATATCAATTACATATCGATTTATCCCGGTACTTTAACGCGGCTTGTCCCGGCACATTTTCCGCTGGGGTGATTATTTGGTTTCGTATGCCTCTCCGGGGCATAGGTCCACCGGCCGGAGGATTAATTTTGAATAAAAATCATAATTTATTGATAGACACTATGTAATAGTCTTTCTTAAATTTATGTATGAGATTATACTTTAAATCTTTTTTCCCCTTGATTTGTTTTAAATATTAGCATATTAAAAAAGGTTAATCCCACAAAAACAAAAAAAGCGCCGTTTGGCGGGAATTGACGCGACGTATAATGAAATAAGATTTGGTTAAATCAAGAGAACATAATTATGGCAAAAATTTTAGTCGTTGATGATAATCCGGAAGTGTTAAAGTTGATTGCCAATATACTGGAAACCAATGATTATGAGGTCGAAACGGTATCTATCGGGGAGTTGGCGGTCAATAAACTGGAAAGTAATGATTATGACTTGGTTTTAACGGACCTCATGATGCCTGATGTGAATGGCATGGAAGTTCTTGAACAGGTAAAATCAAAGTCGCCAAGATCCATGTGCATTATACTTACCGGTCATGGAACAATAAAAAGCTCGGTCGAAGCCATTAAAAAGGGCGCTTTTGATTATATCACCAAACCGGTTTCCTCCAGCGAACTTCTTATTATTGTAGAAAAGGCGCTTAAGTTTAAGAATCTTGAAGAAGAGAATAAAAGACTTAAAAAAGAGTTAAAGGGAAAATATCATTATAAAAATATTGTCGGAACCAGTCAGGTCATCAAAAAAATATACGATCTCATCGAAAAGGTATCTGATACGGATGGAACGGTTCTGATCACCGGCGCTAGTGGTACGGGCAAAGAATTAATCGCAAGATCGATCCATTATAACAGTCAAAGGAGCGATAAGCCGCTTGTTGTTATTAATTGTGGCGCGGTGCCTGAAGCCTTATTGGAAAGTGAACTTTTCGGCCACGAAAAAGGTGCGTTTACAGGTGCCTATAAAAAAAGGATCGGACGATTTGAAATGGCAAATGGAGGAACTGTTTTTCTAGATGAAATTGGAGAGATGAGCCCCGCATTGCAAATAAAACTGCTGAGAGTTTTACAGGAACAACAATTTGAAAGAGTGGGCGGAACGAAAACCATTCATGTTGACCTCAGATTTATTGCAGCCACCAATAAAAATTTGACAACCGCCATTAACATGGAAAAATTCAGAGAAGACCTCTATTATCGATTAAACGTTATTCCGATTAAGGTGCCGTCTTTAAAACAACGGAAATCGGACATCCCCTTACTTATTGATTTTTTCCTCAAGAAATTTCAGAAAGCAAAAGACAAAAAGATAACCGATTTTTCTCCGTCTGCCAGGGATGCAATGTGGGCCTATGATTGGCCCGGGAATGTCAGAGAACTTGAAAATGTGTTGAAAAGGCTTACGATCCTTTGTGAAGGTCCGGTGGTAAATTTGGATGATCTCCCCGAAAATATTAAAGATGTTAGCGGATCGAGTCATATGGACGAAGAAGTCATCCTCGGGGATGAATTAAATCTGAATGAGGCGGTTCAAGATTATGAGAAACGGATTATTCTTGAGGCTCTGGAGAAAACCAACTGGGTAAAATCAAAAGCTGCAAAACTTCTTAATATTAATCGGACAACCTTGGTTGCAAAGATTAAAAAACAAAATATAGAAATCGATAAAGCTGCATCTGCATAAGGGTGTCATTGATTGTCGATGACGTTTATAGACAATGACCGTCGAACCTGTCACAAGAGGAATTTTGTTGTCAAAAAAATGACGGTTTGCCTCTTTTATCTTTCCTTTTAAAACTCCTCCTTTCATCATTATAGCATCCCCTTGGCCCAAATAAAATAACTTGAACTAAAAGAAGTTATATAAAAAAATAACTAAAACAGGTGGTTAAGGTCGAAAATCAGCTGATTTGATCTTCAAATATAAATTTTCAATACCGCATCATTCCATCTCATCATCCCTCCAACCCCATTGGCATACTAATTGCTGTAAAATGAAGCATGAAAGGCAACTTTACAAGATCCATTCTTGTTTTATTATTATCCCTTTTTATTATTTTTCATTCCAGTAAGATAGGAGCAAATCCACAACCTTTGCCCCAAAAAACATATAAAGGGGGAATAAGCCGGGTTGTTTCAATAACAACACATCAAACAAATGATCAAACCAGCGTTACTATTGTGGGTGACGGCAACATTTCTGAATATATCAGCAAGAGCCTTAAAGTCCCTCCAAGGATTCTTGTAGATATCCATTGTACGGCACGATTGCTTGAAGCAGCGTCCATCAATGTCGACAACCCGAACATCCAATCGGTAAGGGTTGGATATCATAGTGATAAAATAAGAATAGTCATAGATGTTAAAGGTGAGACCGTTCCCGCGTATACGGATAAGTGTAAAAACAATGTATTGATCATTACGTTTGAATCAAAAAAGATTGCCGACCGGAAAAATCCATATCATTCGCCTATTAAAAAAGAGATAA
>JARRRC010000138.1:3900-10119 GCA_037381105.1 Desulfobacterales bacterium | reverse complement strand
AAGAGAGAACGAAAAAGAAATATTAGATCTGATTTTTGCTATTGTTGAAAAAATTGTTTACCATGAAGTAAGGCGAGATGATACTGCCATAAAAGAAGTGATCTTTAATGCACTGGAAATGGCCGTGGAAAAGAGCAAAGTTATTTTCAACGTCCATCCGGATGATTACGACTATGTTGAAAAATTAAGACCGAACCTTCTTCATCATAACAAAGAAATTAAATCGGTTGTTGTGACATCGGACCCTGCTATTTCAAGAGGAGGTTGTTTTTTAGAAACTTCCCGCGGAAATATTGATGCGACGATCGAATCTAGACTCGAAAATATATATCAATGTTTTCAAAAAGATACCGAGTAGATAATTTCTAAAAACGGCAAGATGGAATATTTAAAGCCCAAAATCGAATGGAATAAATACAAAGAAGCACTTAAATCATGCCAGCCGATTAAAATGGAAGGCAAAATCGTTAAAGTGGCCGGCATTGTTGCTCAGGCAGACGGCCCTGGATTGAGCATCGGAAGCCTTTGTTCAATAAGGAACGACAACGGAAAACATATGCCGGCGGAAGTTATTGGGTTTAACGATAAAAGTGTCATTGTGATGCCTTTTGGAGAAATGAGAGGAATAGAGCCAGGAAGCCGGATTGTCAATATAAATAAAAAGCCTACTGTTAAAGTCGGAGAAGCATATTTAAATAGAGTTGTTGACGGCCTTGGAAACCCGATTGATGGAAAAGGAGCCATAAAAGCGGAAGTGGATTATCCGATCTATGGAAATGTCCTTAATCCTCTAAAAAGAGAAATTATTCATGAAGTGATTGATGTGGGGGTATGTTCTATCAATGCAATGCATACGCTGGGGAAAGGACAGCGGATTGCCATCATGGCCGGTTCAGGTGTTGGAAAGAGTATATTGATGGGTATGATTGCCCGATACAGCGTTGCAGATGTCATTGTTATTGCGCTTATCGGTGAGCGGGGAAGAGAGGTTAGAGAATTCATTGAACGCAATCTTGGTGAAAAAGGACTTAAAAAATCGGTTGTTGTTGTTGCAACATCGGATTCCCCGGCTCTTGCTAGAATTAGGGGAGCCCATCTCGCCACCACCATAGCGGAATATTTCAGGGATAAAGGGTTGGATGTTTTACTGATTATGGATTCAATTACGCGATTCGCCATGTCATTGAGGGAAGTTGGTTTGGCGGCAGGAGAACCTCCTTCAGCAAAAGGTTATACACCCAGCGTTTTTATACAAATCCCGAAGCTTTTGGAAAGAACCGGGAATCTGGAAAACAAAGGCAGCATCACGGGAATCTATACGGTCTTGGTTGAAGGAGACGACATGAACGAACCCATAGCGGATTCCATTCGTTCCATCGCCGACGGCCATATCGTTCTGTCTCGAGACTTGGCACATAAAGGACATTATCCTGCAGTAGATGTATTAAGCAGCATCAGCAGAGTGATGTTTGACATTGTTGAACGCGATCATCTAGATATGGCAAGAAAACTTGTCAAGGTCCTTGCAACGTATAGAGAAGCGGAAGATTTAATCAATATCGGAGCGTATGTAGACGGTAGTGATCTGCAAATAGATTTTGCAAAAAAGATGATACATAAAATTAATTCATTTCTTCAGCAGGATATTCATGAGAAAATAAGCTTTAAAGAAAGTGTATCATGTTTGAAGGAAGCATTGACTGAATAATCCCGTAATAACGATGAAACCATATTCTTTTCGCCTGGATAAAATACTCGACTATAGAAGTTACCTTAGGAAAAAGGCTCAAATAGATGTTTTTAATGCCAGAAATGAATGTCTTAAGAGAGAGAAGGAAGTCTTGAATTTGGTTGAAAAAAGGGTAGAAATATCAAACAAATGCAGCGAAGAAGAAAGTATAGGTATGAGTGTGCCTGTGTATCATGCCTATCAAGCTTATCTTCAACGAATCAAGTGCGATCTCGAAAAGGCAAAAATTAAGCTCAATGAGGAAAAAGAAGAAGTAATAGCTAAAGAAATGGTATTGAAACAGGCATCAATAAATAAAAAGACTTTGGAAGTTTTAAAAGAATTAAAACATAAAAAATACATGGAAGCTTTGGGAAGAGAAGAACAGAAAACATTAGATGAGATAGTAATCACCGGAAAGGGTCGCAGCACATGAAGAAACCAACACAAGTTCTACTTTCCTTACTGATTATTGCAAAGGTTTTGCTGGGTTCTATTATTTTATATCAAAACGGTTTCCCTCTGATGTTCGGCGAGGCTAGAGCACTTGCTTCGGAGCAGGAAAAGCAAACCGAAAAAACCCCTATAAAAAATGATGCAAAAGAAACAAAAGAGAATAAAGAAACGATCGACTTGAACTTTCTAATTCAAAAAAGGGCCCAATTTGAAAAAGAAGAAAAAAGGATTGCGGAAAAAAAGTCGGAACTTCTATCCATTCAGGATGACATAAATAAAAAAATCGTAGAACTCACAAAATTAAGAGACGAAATCAGGGCTGAAAAAGAACAAAAGAATGCTGCCGAGGAGCAGCAGTTCAAGCATCTTATAAAGGTTTATTCAGCCATGAAACCGCAGAATGCGGCAGAACTGATCGAAAAGCTGGATATCAAGCTGGCGATAGAACTCCTTTCCAAGATGAAAGGGGATGATGTCGGAAAAATCCTTTCTTTTGTAAAAATTGAAAAAGCCGCTAAAATAAGCGAAGGGCTCGTTAAACGAGATTAATATATCCGAAAATTATGAATCGCAATTAAATATAGATATCTATGATTGATCCTTTTGCCCAGAAGTTGTCCGATTCTATTTCCGAACCGTTATTCATTCCCATCGGACGCTGGTGATTGTGGAAAAAGATCGGAGACGTGGATTCATTTTGAAGCGCCTTCTCTTTTGGCAATGCCACCACCATTAACGGCCAATTATTTGCAGCCTCAATATTCATCATTACCCTCTCTGTATCTTTATTAATAAATCCCCTATATTAACAATCTTCAAAAATCAAGCTATTTTTTTCAAAAGCTAGGGCAAAGACATTTGAATCTTTATACATGGGGGTCGCTCCGGGACGGCGAATTTATCTTTCCACCGGCTGAAACTCGTGCTCAAGCATCCGTTAGCCTGGTGGGCAATATTTTCCTTTTACCTTCTTATCAGGAGGTCAAATATTCCCTTCTCGCTTTTTTCGATGTTCGAAATTAGCATTCAAAAGTCCTTCAATATTCTGTAATTATAGATAAAGTAAAAATTATGCTTATTTTGGCACAGCCTTTGCTGATAAAAATGAAAAATAAAATTTAAAGAGATAAACTCAATGATAAATCCAATGCTTTTAAATTTAGTGTCTTCACTTCTCAATTGCGAGGGATCCGGGAATTCAAAGTCGTTGACACCAGGAAACAGTGACAGACACTTTTTGTTTGATATGCAAAATGCACTTCACGCTTCTTTAAAAAAATCCTATCATATCAATCATGACCCGAAGAAAACGGACGCAACTTCCAATGAAAAAGGATACAAATATTATCTGGAAACTTTTAAAAAAGCGCTTTTAGCACAGGGAAGGCCGCTGAATGAGATCTTTTTAAGAGAAGGCGACCTTCCGATGGTAAAAAAATTTCTTCTCCAATGCGGTTTTTCACTCGAAAAAGTTGAGGGATTCTTAAAGGATCTTAAAGCCGACAGCCCCGACGGGCAAATCAATCTTTCGTATTTTTTCCAAAAAGCATCTGAATTGAATTCGCCAAAAGAACAGGTGGATCAGGATAGGATCATCGCCTCCTCCGCCACTCCTTACATCGAGTCGATACTGAGGGATTTTCAATTTACACCCAAAGATCTGGATAGTGTGTTCACCGCTGCAAGGGTTGAAGGCGGAGGTGTGGATCTTAAAAAACTTTTGGCAAAATTAAAAGAAATCAGCACTCAAAAGCCGCTCGTGGATAAGGGCATCGATGATCAGAATATATGCCAAAAGATTATAGCCAAGATGGAAATGATCGGCATTCACATGCAAAACAAAGAAAAGATCGAACAAATCTCCCTGAAAGATTTTTTAGCATCTTTGGAGCAGACAGCATATGGTGAGAATAAAAACGATCAGCTGTCGGCAGAAATTAAAAGCACATTGGATGGTATCCTGAAAAGGGTTGCTTTGTCGGAACAAAATGTTTCATCCACATCTTCTGTAAAAATTTCCTCGAATTATAATTTTACGAATTCACTGATTAAGGAAAGAACAGACAAAAATGGCAATCATCTTTTTGGTGAAAAGATGACTTCTTCATCAGAAAAAAATAAAATGAGTGGGAATGAGGCCATATCGTCTTTTCTTAAGCAAAAAGACGATAAGATCGTTAATCATGGACCCTTCAATACAAGTACTTCAAATCATAAACAAAAAACCGATATTTTTTCGGGTTTGAATAAGAAAATGGGATCAATGAATTTGCTTGAAAGAGAAAGCTATCGCGTTCAGACGGAAACCGGACAAATGGATGGTCCTAAAAATACCTCGTCTATTAACTTTGCAGATACGGCAAAAACAGTCGAACGGGGAGGAAATGGTTCCAGAAGCTCACTACAGGCCTCTTTGATCGACCAGGTCGGAAAGCAAATCTCAAGGTCTATCCTCAGAGGGGATCGGATCGTGAGGCTCCAGTTAAAACCTCCCGAGTTGGGGACGGTTAAATTAAAAATAGATATGAGAGACGATACGCTCAAACTTGGAATGATAACGGAACATCATTCCGTAAAAGAATTGCTGCTAAACAATATCCACGAGCTCAAACAAGCGCTTTTACATCAGGGGGTAAAACTCGAAAAGTTCGATGTCCAGATCAACTATAATTTTGGTCAAACATTGAACGGCTCAAAAGAAGGAACAAATAACGGCCACGGTACAGGAAAGGATTTAAATGAAAAACAGTTAAATTTGGATACGCTTTCCGAAGAAACATCTGTCGTGCCGGTAAATATCATATCAAAAAATAGTTTGTTGGATTTGGTGGCTTAGTGAAAATATTCGCCACACAACAAGGCGGACAAGAGGGAGGAATTTATCAATGTCAATAGCATCAGTGAATAATACAAGTTACAGCACATCGTCGACTGCCAATGACCAGACGTCTTCCAATTCGGGCACGGACAAGATAGGCATGGATCAGTTCCTTAACCTGTTTATCGCGCAGATGAAGAACCAAGATCCCCTGAATCCGATGGACAGTGCGGAATTTACCGCGCAGCTTGCACAGTTTTCAAGTGTAGAGCAACTGTATGGAATGAACAGTAAACTGTCAAACATCGAAGAAACCCTGAGCAGCCAGAGCGATCAGCAAGATAACTTGGGATATATCGGTAAAACCATTAAAGCGAATGATAATACGATGATCGTTGAAGACGGAACGGTTCAGACCGGAATTTACAGCATAGATGAATCAGGAGATGTTACCCTCGATGTTTACGACAGCGAGGGGCAGAAGGTTCGAACACTTTATCTCGGTTCAGAGGATAAAGGAGAACACGAAGTGGATTGGAATGGGAGGGATGATGCGGGGAACATGGTCGAAGACGGAACCTATATGTTTGAGATTACCGCAAGAGATGGAAATGGCTTATATATTCCTTCAAATACATACATATCCGGTGAAGTTACAGGATTAACCTATAAAAACGGTCAGCCATATCTGATGATCGGGGATAAAATAATAAACAGCAGCAATATTATCGAAGTCAGGCAAACAACGGCAAATAACTAAGGAGGAAAATAAAATGTCTTTATCAAGTTCACTTTTTTCAGGTATTAGCGGTCTGAGTACGCTCGGCAACGCGATGCAGATTATTGGAGACAACATCGCAAATGTCAATACGGTGGGGTTTAAGGGCAGCCGGGTGACCTTTCAGGATGTCCTGAGTCAGACGGTGGCCACCACCGCGGGAAGTGCGCAGGTCGGCCGCGGGACCAGCCTGGCAGATATTTCCAGCACGTTTTCCCAGGGGTCTTTCGAGTCCACCGATTCAGCAACGGATTTGGCGATCGGCGGTGAAGGTTTTTTTGTGGTCAGGGATCCGAACAACGCGAATAACGATTACTACACCCGGGCCGGTGAATTCCGCTTTGACAAAGACGGAAACTTTGTGAATCCGGCTGGATTCATTGTCCGCGGCTGGGCTTTGGACGCTTCTACGGGTGAGGATTACGGCTCGTTGACCGA
>JARRRC010000138.1:0-3801 GCA_037381105.1 Desulfobacterales bacterium | reverse complement strand
GACATGATGACGGTTATCACCAACCTGGATTCAGACGCCACGAGCAAGACGAATGGGTTGGAAACTGCATGGGACGGCACCCAGTCAACGCCGATTTCCTCCACTGCCTATGAATATCAGACCACCGTTAAGGTGTATGATTCTTTAGGAAGCACACACGATATCACGGTTTACTATGACCGCACCGATACGGACGGGCAATGGGAATATATCGTCACCTGCAATCCTGACGAAGATGCCCGCACCGACGCCATGGATGCGTCAGGTGATCCAACGGCGGGCGCGGGGCTCCTGGCCCGGGGGACCGTCAATTTTGTTACCGGCTCGGGCGCTATCTCAAGCATGACTATGGAGCGTTTCGATCCAAACGCGAGTGCTGGCGGAGACTGGACCGCTGTGAGCGATACCGACAACTGGCTAACGGGTGAGACTCCGGACACTAACGGTTATCTGGTCTTTCAGCCGGAGTTCATCAATGGTTCTCCGATGACTGTGGAACTCAACATCGGATGTCGCAGCGACGGTTCGACCCCACCGAACTGGGTTCCCGCTTCCCTGTCTTCGAGCCAGTATTCCTCGGCATCCACCACGATTTTTCAATCTGCCGACGGCTATGGGGCAGGAGATTTGCAGTCTGTTTCCGTTGACGCGGACGGCGTCATCACCGGGCAGTACTCCAACGGACAGGTCATTCCTTTGTATCGCGTTGCGCTGGCAAAGTTTCAGAACAACGACGGGCTTTTCAAGGTGGGAGGCAACCTCTGGCGAGAGACGAGGCTCAGCGGGGATCCGATTACGGGCGCGCCGGGAACGAATGGAACGGGGAATATTTCGGCAAACTCCCTCGAGCAGTCAAACGTTGATATTGCCAACGAGTTCGTCAAGATGATTACCACACAAAGAGGATTTCAGGCCAATTCAAAAATCATAACCGTAACGGACCAGATGCTTGCGGAACTCATTAATATCAAAAGATAATTTATAACAAGTGTTGGCCTGTTGAACCGGTTGCGTCGTTTGAGATTAACCGGTTTTTCAGGCCAACGTTACTCCCCGAAGATCCGAATTTTCCCTTCACCATAACAGGCGAATTGGATCAACCTCATCCCGTTTATTACGGCAAATGTCAGGATTTTGACGTCTGCCTCAATCCTTGACGCAACTTTACCCTGAAAGCCTGTTTGAACGAAATTAAAATATTCATATCTATCTGTAATAACAACATATCCAATCTCAGACAAAAAATATTTCTCTTAAAAATCGATGTGGCATAAAGGTTGCTGTATATTCAGGAAAAGAAATTTTCTTTAAAACAATCATCGGCTCCGCCAGATATTCGGCGGACAAGTCCGCCAGACACCGGCGGACAAGTCGAAGGATTAAGGAGATATTATGGACATTGCAACTGTATTAGGCATTGTCTCTGCTTTTGGACTTGTATTTGCCGCCATCTTTATGGGCGGCGGACTCAATATTTTTATCAATGTGCCTTCATTGATGATTGTGATGGGCGGAACAATTGGCGTAACGTTGATCGCTTATCCGTTAAAAGATGTCCTCGGCGTATTAAAGGTTGTTCAAAAAGCGCTTTTTACGAAAAACATATCCATTCATGAACTTATTGAAAGATTTACAAGTTTTGCAAATAAAACGCGTAAAGAGGGAATTCTTGCTTGTGAGAGTGAGATAACGGACCTTAAGGATGAATTTTTAAAAAAGGGTGTACAGCTCTCCATTGACGGGCTGGAACCTCAGGAAATCAGAGAAATCCTGGACACGGAAATCGATTATGTCAAAAACAGACATCAACTGGGGGCCGAGGTCTTCACTACCATGGGCACTTTTGCACCTGCCATGGGGATGATCGGAACATTGATCGGGTTGGTACAGATGCTGCAAAGCATGGATGACCCGAGTACCATTGGACCGGCGATGGCGGTGGCGCTGCTGACCACGTTTTACGGCTCGATCATGGCAAACATCTGTTGCATGCCGATTGCAGGAAAACTCAAAACCCGAAGCAAAGAAGAGATGTTGGCCAAAGAAATGACCATCCAGGGAATCATCTCTCTTTCCAATGGGGATAATCCCAGAATACTTGAACAAAAACTTCTGGCCTTTATACCGCCCAACAAGAAAAAGGAAACATAGCAAATGGGCAAAAGAAATAAGAGAAAAGGCGATGATGATTCCGGGGCGGATGTTGGAATGGTGATGACGGTATCTCTTTTTCTCATACTATTGACTTTTTTCATTTTGCTGAACTCCATTGCGGTTATCGATGACCACAGAACTCGTTTGGCAATAGGTTCGTTGATCGGGGCATTTGGCGGGCTACCCGGCGGATTGTCACCAATGGAATCCGGCAAATCCGTGTTGCCGCCTTCAGCACCGATGATTGAAGAAGAGCTTACCCTTGAACAGCTCATGTCGTATGTTCAAAGAGATATAACCGGTCTGTCCGGCAAAATTAAAATTGAGACCGATAGAGAAGAAAAAACAATTATCATAAACGAAAACGCACTCTTTAATGAAAAAGAACATAAACTAAAGCCTTCCATACGTCCTTTTTTAGATAAAATCGGCCGAATTATTCATAAGGGCGATTTTCCGGTAAAAATCGCCGGCTATACGGATAATGTCGTGAAAGTGAATAACGGATACCAATCAAACTGGGAACTGTCCTCAATTATGGCGCTAACGGTGCTAAAATATTTTGTCTCGGAGTGCAGTATTCTTCCGGCAAGGCTTACGGCATATGGATGTGGAAGCAATCGTCCCGTTGTTTCCAATGAAACCAGACTCTCCAGAGCCCAAAACAAAAGGGTTGAGATACATTTGATCTACAAGCCGCCGGCTTATATTAAACGAATTTTTGAAAAGAAACCATCCGGTTTTTTTACATACAAAAAGTTTGATTTTAAAATATTTTAATTAAAAGCAAGAGGATAAAGAAGTGAGTGAGGAAAATAAGCTTGATCCAAATGCATGGATGTTGACATTTGCTGATCTTGTTATGCTTTTGCTGACTTTTTTTGTACTGCTGCTTACGATGTCTTCAATGGATACAAAAAAATTAAGGAACCTGATGACGCATTTCAGGGCTTCGACAGGAGTATTAGAATTTTCGGGAGCCGGGAAAGTTTACAGTTTGGGAAATTTCATCAATCAATACAATGATACCGACAGCTTGTTGGTTGTTGACCAGAAACATTTTTTAGCGAAAATAAAACTTGTGACAAATATTAAAAAGAAGATCAACAGTATGGAAAACCAAATAACCTTGTCCGAAGATGAGCGAGGTGTTGCACTGTCTTTTCACGGCAACATCCTTTTTGATCCGGGGGGAACCACTCTGCGAAAAGAGGCATATTCTGTTCTCGATATTATTGCGGATGCCATAGAGACATGTCCTAATGATATTTTAATTATGGGTATGACAGATAATACACCGATTAAGAGTAAGATATATCCATCCAACTGGGAGCTTTCGGTATATAGAGGTCTTTCTGTCCTGGATTATTTTTTAAAGGAAAAAAAGCTTTCACCATCGCGATTTTCCGTTGGCGGTTATGGGGATTCGAAGCCCTTGTATCCCAATAATACCCCGGAAAACCGTTCTCAAAATCGAAGAGTAGAGATAATCTTTAAACACTTAAAGGAGATATAGATGGCAGAGGAAAAAGAAGAGGTCAAAAACGAGGAAGAAGGTCAGTCGCCGAAAAAATCTAAACTAAAGCTGATCATCATTGCGGCCATTGTTTTGGTAATAGGAGCCGGCGGATTTTTCGGATATGGTAA
>JARRRC010000137.1:0-12010 GCA_037381105.1 Desulfobacterales bacterium | reverse complement strand
ATTTTTGGGTTTGCAAAGGCGGCCATCATGCCGATACACGGGTGGCTTCCCGCGGCGATGGTGGCTCCAACTCCGGTTTCCGCATTGCTGCATGCCGTGGTCGTGGTCAAAGTGGGAGTGTTTTCCATTGCAAGAGTGATGCTGTCGGTATTCGGAATCAACCTGTTGAACAAGCTCGGCCTGGGAATCTTCACAGCCTACCTGGCGTCTTTTACCATTATTCTGGCTTCCGTGGTGGCACTCACCCAAAACAATCTCAAAATGCGACTGGCCTATTCTACGGTCAGCCAGCTGTCTTATATCATCTTAGGGGTCGCCATGTTGACCCCCAACAGTATTACCGGCGGAATTATTCACATCACCAATCATGCTTTTGCTAAGATTACTCTCTTTTTCTGCGCAGGCGCAATTTTTGTGGCGACTCATAAAAAAATCGTATCGGAACTGGGCGGAATCGGCTGGAGTATGCCGTTTACAATGATAGCCTTCGGCCTCGCTTCTTTGAGCATGATCGGCGTTCCGCCGGTCAGCGGTTTTGTCACAAAATGGTTCCTGGCCTTGGGGACTCTGGATATCCATAATGCGATCCTGCTGACGGTCATCCTGGTGAGCAGCCTTCTCAACGCGGGATATTTCGTGCCGGTTGTCTACACCTCGTTTTTCGGAAAACCGGCTCCCGGAGACAACCCTTCTCCCGGTTTTTTAGAGAGTTCGCCGCTGATTATGTTTATGGTGATTCCGCTGTTTTTTACGGCGGTGGCTTCGGTGCTGTTCGGCATCTTCCCGGATCTTTTTCTCAAAATAATCAATTTGATGGTGATAAGATGATAGTGCGTATTCTCCAATATCTCAACGAACATTCCCGTATGCTGAAACGGATATTTTTTATCTTTTTGATCCTTACCGTGGTGTTCGATTTTTATGCGGCACGGCATAAAGCGCATTTTTTCGGTGATTCCATTATCGGCTTCTGGTCCCTGTTCGGCATTCTCGGGTGCCTCGGTATGATCATTATCTGCAAAGGTCTTTCCCATGTCTGGTTAATGAAAAAGGAAGATTATTATGATAAGTAGCTCGATCCTTATTCATCCGACCACCTGGTTTCTCGGGGGTGCCGCTTTGCTCCCTTTTTTGGATAAAAAGGATAAATTGAGAAAATCGGTCCTTATCGGTATCCCTCTTATTGCGTTTGCGCTGATTCACTGGCTGCCGGACAGCTTCGGCCATGTGTCCTATCTGGGGTTTGATCTGGTGTTCGGAAGAGTGGATCGTCTGACGCGCGTGTTTTTGCACGTTTTTACGATCATGGCGCTCATGGGATGTATTTACGGGCTCCATGTCAAAGAGACCGGTCAGCATATTGCGGCGTTTCTTTACGTGGGCGGATCATTGGGGGTGACCCTTTGCGGAGATTACCTGACCCTGTATATTTTCTGGGAAATGATGGCATTTTCATCCGTTTTTCTGATCTGGTACCGGAAAAAAAGAAAATCCATCGAAGCCGGATTCAGATATATCCTGGTTCATACCACAGGCGGGCTGATCCTGCTTGCCGGTATTTTTCTCAGGTATCAAAACATTCATGACTTGAGCTTTGTGCAGGTTGCCACAAACGGCGCCACTTTTGCCGATTATCTTATCATGGTCGGTTTTATGCTCAATGCCGCGGTTCCGCCGATTCATGCCTGGCTTCCGGATGCATATCCCGAAGCGTCTGTCACCGGTGCAGTGTTTATGTGCGCTTTTACGACCAAGACCGCTGTTTATGTTTTGGCCCGGGGGTTTCCGGGATTTGAATCCCTGGCCGTTTTGGGCGCCATCATGACCGTTTACGGTGTCGGATACGCTGTGGTGGAAAACGATGCGCGAAGAATCCTTGCCTATCATATTGTCTCACAGGTCGGGTACATGGTTTGCGGCATCGGCATCGGAACGGCCATGGCCGTCAACGGCGCCGTTGCCCATGCCTATGCCCACATAATTTACAAGGGACTTCTCTTTATGGGCGCCGGCGCCGTGCTGGAAATGACCGGAAAATCAAAACTCAATGAACTTGGCGGATTGTATAAACGGATGCCGTGGGCCATGGTCTTTACGGTTATCGGCGGGATATCCATTTCAGGATTTCCCCTCACCAGCGGTTTCATCAGCAAGTCGATGATTATCGCCGCAGCAGGTGAAAGCCATCGCATGGTTCTGATGCTCATGATGACACTGGCTGCCGTGGGTACGTTCCTTTCCGTGGGAATCAAACTTCCGTACTTTATATGGTTCGGAAAAGATTCCGGTGTCGAGGCCAAGGATGCACCATGGAATATGAATCTCGCGATGGCCATTGCCGCATTTTTGTGTTTCTTCCTGGGTATTTTCCCGGACTATCTTTACAAGATGCTCCCCTTCCCGGTGTATTGGCATCCGTACAGTGCCTATCATCTGTCTGAAACCATACAGCTTTTGGGATTCACGGGACTTGGTTTTTTTATCATGGTGAAAAAGCTCACACCTGAACCCAAAATTAACCTGGACTTGGACTGGCTCTATCGCAAGGGCGCAAGGGTGTTCGTGGGATTTGCTCTCCGGCGGGTGATTCCGACAGACAACTGGTTCAACGATATATACCGAAATATCGGTCTGAGAGCTACCATGGCTCTGGCAAAGGCTTTTTCATGGTTTGACTGGGAGGGCATCGACTGGACCATTGACGGTTCCGCCAGAGGAGTGGTTGAAGGCGGCAACCGCCTAAGATCGCTAATGACGGGAAAGATCCAGCATTATATCGGCGGTGCCGTGGCGCTGACGTTTATCATTCTGATACTGGTGGTGCTTATTTAGCAAAATATTATTTTTCAAATTCGGTTTGATGGTCTGGTAAAAGATCAAAAAGGCTAACTTCTTTCATGATGTCAGGACGCCTCATATATGGAACAATATCTGATCTATAATTCGCTAAGTTATCCGATTCTGACGGTTCTTGTGCTTGTCCCGCTCCTTGGATCACTGATTACACTTTTTCTTCGGGGTGACAGGTACGTGAAAATTTGGGGATTGATGGTAACCCTCATTACCGCGGTACTTTCCCTGCCCCTGTATTCAAATTTTGATCTCACAACGGCAAAATATCAATTTGCCGAATTCAGGGACTGGATTCCTTTTGCCAAGATCAACTATGTTCTGGGCGTGGACGGCATCAGTGTCCTTCTCGTGCTTCTTACCACACTGGTGATGCCCCTTTGCATCCTCTGTTCATGGAGTTATATCAAGGAACGATTCAAAGAATTCATTTGTGTCCTGCTTCTCATGGAAGCTTCCATGGTGGGCGTTTTCGTCAGTCTGAACACCGTTCTTTTCTTTGTTTTCTGGGAAGCGATGCTCGTTCCCATGTATCTGATTATCGCCGTATGGGGTGGTCCTCGAAAAGACTATGCATCCATAAAATTCTTTCTCTACACCCTGATTGGAAGCATATTTCTTTTTGTAGCCATCATCGCCATGTATGTCACCACCGGCACATTTTTTATCCCGGAGTTGATGGCGCATCAATTCAGTTTCAGCTACCAGATGTGGATCTTTTGGGCCTTTACCCTGGCATTTGCCATAAAGATTCCCATGTGGCCTGTTCACACCTGGCTGCCTGCCGCCCATGTGGAGGCCCCGACGGCAGGGAGTGTGATTCTGGCCAGCATTCTCCTTAAAATGGGCGGCTACGGTTTCTTGCGGTTTTGTCTGCCGATGGCGCCGGCGGCAACGATATATTGCATGCCTTATCTGATCGCAATATCCATCATGTCCATCATTTTCGGCGGGTACCTCGCCCTTGGGCAAAACGATGTCAAGCGCCTGATTGCCTACTCCAGCGTGGGACACATGGGGTTTGTCACACTGGGGATATTTCTTCTAAGCGATGTCGGCATCAAGGGCGCCATATTGCAGATGGTGAATCACGGAGTTACCACGGGAGCCCTCTTTATCTGTGTGGGAATCATCTATGAGCGGACCCACAGCCGTGAGATTTCCGACAATAGCGCATTGGGAATGATGATGCCGATTTATGTTACCTTTTTGGTGATTTTTTCCCTGTCGTCTTTGGCTTTTCCCGGAACCAACAGTTTTGTGGGAGAGTTCCTTGTCCTGATGGCCTCATTTTCCAAGTACAAAATTGTGGGCGGGTTGGCTGTTATCGGCGCCATATTGGCGGCAGCCTATATGCTAAGACTGGTACAGAAAATGGTCTGGGCGGATTCGGACGGTCATATGCATCATGGTGAAAAATCACCGTTGTTTGATCTGAATTTCAGAGAGACGGCGACTCTGGCATTCCTGGCTGTTTTTGTTTTCTGGATCGGATTGAATCCAGAACCTTTTTTAAAAGTTATGGATGCCAGCACCGTCCATCTACTCAATCAGTTGGAGTCCGGCAGACAAGTTCTGCCGATGGGGCATGGAGAACACCATGCAATGCTGAACGGGGTGGGAGAGTCGATCAGAAACGTCTTGTTTGCACTAAGGTAATAAGAATATTAGGTCTTCGCTCTTTTTTTATAAATACATTATATAATTTTGCAGTATATCTAACTTGTTGAAGCCTTTGAAAAATAAATATTTTTGTTCGAGTTCAAGGAAGGCGAAAATTTTAACCGCAGACATACATTGAGTATTTCGAGGATTAAAATTTGAGCCTGACACAGAAATCGGGCAAGAAGAGGTGTTTTACAAAGGTTTCATCATAGAATGGATTGAAATTCATGACACTGTTTTTACCCGAACTGATATTGCTGCTAACGGCATTGGTTTTCTTTTTCGCTTCTTTGGGAAAATCAAAAGGATCTCGCCTCCAAGGGATGGGGATCCTGTTTTCCGGCATAGCCGTTCTTGTATCCGTCTATTCATATGGAATGGAGGGGACGCTGTTCTTCAACGCCTATCGTGTGGATGCCTTTTCCCAGATATTCAAAATTATCATCGCCTTCGGGCTTTTCATCGTGATCTATCTCGGGAATGGGCTTTACGGCATCGATAGCACCCTTCGACCGGAATATTATCTTTTTTTGACCTTGAGTGCATTCGGCCTGATGGTTATGAGCAGTGCCGTAGAGTTGATAACGATTATCCTTTGTCTTGAAATACATTCTTTTGCGCTGTTTATTATCATCCCGTTTCGGAAAAAAGGCGCTTTTCGTCTACAGATGGAAGCGGGAATCAAATACGCCCTTTTCGGGGCCGCGGCATCCGGCATATCCCTTTACGGCATAAGCTATATTTTTGGAATGACGCACACCACATATCTTGCCGATCTTGTAAAAATTATGCCTGGCGTCATCCTTAAAAAGCCCCTGATGCTCATCGGTCTTGTCATGCTTCTGAGCGGATTCTTTTACAAACTGGCCCTTTTCCCCATGCATTTTTGGGCGCCTGATGTATACGAAGGCGCCGCCAACGAGACATCCGGCTTTGTTGCAACCCTTCCCAAAGTGGGTGCCGTGGCATTGCTGATCCGATTGATTTCCCTGGCCGGTGTGGATGCCGTTCAGTTTACCTGGGTTCTGATGATTTTTGCCGTACTTTCCATGACATTCGGTAACTTATCGGCCCTGGTGCAGAATGATATCAAGCGCCTTTTGGCATACTCCAGCATCGCCCATGCCGGTTATGTCATGGTCGGTCTTCTTTGTGCCAGCGACTTCGGATATCTTTCCGGCATTTATTATATCGTGGGATATCTGTTGATGAATTTGGCCTGTTTTTTTGTGATTTACAACCTTGCTCCACAGGGAGAAAATATCACCTTTGCCGATCTTAGCGGATTGTATAAACGTTCGCCCCTTTTGGCGTTGACACTGGCCGTGGGTGCCTTTGGTCTGGCCGGTATTCCGCCGACCATCGGATTTACCGGAAAGCTGTTTCTCTTTACCGCGGCCATAAAAAAAGACATGTACGGACTGATTATTCTGGCAGTGATCAATACCGGTATTGCCATTTTTTATTATTTGAAAATGGTCAGGGCCGCCTATACGAGTGTCGAGTCTCAGCCTTCTCCCCTTAATCTCAAATTGTCTACATCAATTCTCGGGATCTTTTTTATTGCCGTCATTCTTCTACTGGGAACATTTCCACAGGGATTTATGAGTGTTGCCAGAGAGGCGATCGCCGCAGCCATGTAACTGTAATTAGATTGTTGATTGATGATTGAAAGGCGATGAAGGCTCAAATTATTAATTCCGAATCGCATTATTAAACGCACACGATGGTGTCCAGCCGGAAATGGTAGATTTTGGATCAGGCCAAGGCCGCAACTATTTTGTAACCGCCCCGAAAAGACTGCGGGATCTTCGACAGGCGTAGCAGCGCTACGTCGAGGATTGCAAGATAGTGAAAACGCCGGCCTGTACCGAAAGATGGCTTTTCTGGGTGGACGCTAGTTGGCGATCTTTTTTATGAAATCGCCATATCCCAGGTTGTGGTAGATGACATAGATGGTTTGGAGCCATTTGTTGGTTTCAGGATAATAGTTGATATTCGGAACAAATCCCTGGCTCATTTCAATGAGGAACTGGGTGAAAATAATCCATTGAATGGCTTCATCGATATTGTGCAGCACTGCCGAATGGTAGCGAAATTCTATGGTGGATCGAAACCAGTATGAGTGAAGATTCAAGCCGTGATACCGTGTCTTATCATAGCGCGGGTAGGATGCCGCTTCTGGTTCATAACGGTTTTCCGCAGAGTACCAGAGATCTTTGATACGGCAGATGCCCTCTTCTGTTTCACTTTCACAAACCTCCAAAAAAGACTTTACGTTGATTTCCATGGGACGGCAGGTCTCTGCCTGCTCACGATTTCCGGGGATGAGAAGGTAAAAGTATTTTTCAAGAGGGTGGATAATCCGGACCAGTTGTTGAAGATTTTTGCAGGTATATATTTCCGGGTCCACGCCGTGATGGACATGAAAGCCGCAGCTTTCGTCAATACCCACCCCATCGATATCATTGAGGAACCGGAACGCATTATAAACCTGTACAAGGCCTTCGAAACCACTGAGAATCGGGCTGGTCAGCTCGGCGCCGTATCGGGTGTGGCATTTGCCCCTAACGGATGTATCTTTTTCAAAGTGCCACGATTCTCTGTCAGTACCAAGGGGAATTTTGTAATCTTCATAAAGGTCCTTAATATGTCTGCCGTCTATGGCGCGGGATGAAATACAATACGGCTTGATAATATTATTGTCGACCGGAGTAATAATATAATTCAACCCGAAAAACTCGATTTCAACGCCAAAGGTGCGGTCGGTGAAATATTGCAACATGGGATACTGATTTTTGAGGCGCAGAAAAAGCGGGTCGGAGGCTGACATTATTGTGTTTTTCCTTTTTGTTCGATGATTCTTGCGTCTGCGACCAAAATCCCATCGGGGTAGGCAAAAACCGGGTTCAGATCGATCTCAAGGATGGACGAATGGCCTTGGGCCATTTCCGCCACCGCAATCAAGCAGTCCGCAAGGGCCTGTTCATCCACCGGCGGCCGGCCGCGATATCCGGAAAGGAGTCCATAACCTTTGATTTCACGGATCATGCCCAGCGCATCTTTCCGAGTTAAAGGTAAAAGTCTGAGACCGATATCCTGAAAAATCTCTACCATGATGCCGCCGAGTCCGAACAGGATCACGGGACCGAATTGGGGATCACGATTCATCCCGATGATCACTTCCACACCGGGCGGCGCCATCTTGCTGACCAACACACCATCCACGTGAGCTTGGGGTCTGTTTTTTTGCACA
Organism: Desulfobacterales bacterium; assembly: GCA_037381105.1. GTDB lineage: Bacteria > Desulfobacterota > Desulfobacteria > Desulfobacterales > UBA11574 > UBA11574. Next base: position 4,239 of record JARRRC010000137.1, on the reverse strand, counting down.
GTTGCCAGAAGCTCATCAAAGGCTTTTTTAACGGCTTCGGCGGAATCCAGATTGAGTTTGACGCCGCCTGCATCGCTTTTGTGAAGGATATCCGGAGAACTGATTTTAAGCGCTACCGGAAACCCCTGCACTTTTGCCCTTTCAATTGCTTCGGTTGTATTGTTCGCTAATGCAAAATTCGTGCAAGGGATGCCCTTCCCGGCAATCCGTTCAAATGCTTTGTGAAGCGGCAATTGCCGTCCAAACGCCGGCATTGTGAAGGTGGGCTTTTGGGGCGTTTTCAGCACGCTGCGTTCAAGTACCCGCGCCAGTGCCTTTATCCCCCGTTCAGGGGTCGGGAACACAGGAATTCCCTTTAGGTGCATGCGTTCCCTTTCGGACCGTTCAACATCCGCTCCTCCTAAAAATATGATCAATTCGTTGGCTCCGGGGGTTACCACACGGGAAGCTTCTTCCACCGGATCGCCGAATATTATGCCGAGGGTGTCATAGTATTGCCGGGTAGCCTCAATAACATCGCCGAACATTTTGGCATCGGCATCGCCGGTCAGATCGATGGGGTTGGCCTTGATCGCGTGGGCCGGGATAAGTGGCGTAACGGCGTCCACTGCCGTTTGAGGCAATGGAGAGACATCAAGACCTTCCTGCTCGGCCTGGTCCGTAGCGAGAATCGCCGCACCACCGGATGTGGTAATAAAAAGAATCCGGTTTCCTTTCGGCGGTTTCAGATATGCCAGCGCTTTCGAAAAATCATAAAATTCTTCTATGGTATAAGCCCGGCAGATATTGTGCCTTGCAAAAAGCGCATCATAGATGGCATCGGCACCGGCCAGTGCCTTGGTGTGGGACTCTGCCGCCACTTTTCCCTTGGGAGTTCTGCCGGACTTGAGAATCACCAGTGGTTTTTGGAGCGCTTCCACGGCATTGACGAATTGCCCGGGGCGTTTTATTCCTTCAATATATGCGGCGATAACCTCGGTGTTTTCATCCTGATTGAAATAGGCGATAAGGTCCGCTTCATCCACATCCGCCCGGTTGCCCATACTTACAAAACCGGAAGTGCCCAATCGATCCTCGGACAACCAGTCCATCATGGCGGCGCCCACCGTGCCGCTTTGGGAAATCAGTGCAATCTTTCCCCGGTAGGTCAAAAGCGGCCAGGAGGCACACAGGGAATGATGGGGATTGTTTACCCCCTGGCAGTTGGGTCCGATAATACGGACACCGTATTTTTTTGCCGCCTCGATTACTTCGCTCTGAAGTTTTTCACCGTCGTCACCGGCTTCACTGAAGCCGCCGGTAATGATCACGGCGCCCTTGATGCCGGCCACGCCGCATTCCTGAACGGCTTGGGGTACAAACCGGGCAGGAATGATAATCACCGCAAGGTCCGGTGTTTGTGCGATATCTTTAACACTTTTGTGACAGGGAAGGTCAAGAATAACGTCGGCCTTTGGGTTGATCGGATAAACAGATCCTTTAAAACCGCTGTCGAGGATGTTTTTCAGAATTTCGTAGCCGAGTTTATCCGGGCTGGTCGAAGCGCCGATAACGGCGACACTTTTAGGTTTGAGAATCGCGTCCAATTGGCGTATCGGATCCGGCATTGCCATGGTCCAACCCTCCTTTCGGAAAGATGTGTAAAATATCAACCCATTAAAAAAATAAAGTGTAGAATCATTCTTGGTATATCAGTTCTATCTATGATGCTTCTTTTGCCTTTTTCGCAACCTGTTTATTGAATTTTTCAGCATTGATGATGAAACGATAATGGGTGGCTTCACCGATCTTGTCGACTTCATCAAACCCTTCCACTTCAAATACCAGTTTGGGTCCGTCAACATCCGTTAATTTGGCTTTATAATGGACCTTCATCCCCAAAGGTGTCGCCGCCATGTGCTTGAATGTCATACCAGTGCCGACAGTTTGCTGGCCTTCCTTGAGATAGGGAAGAACCATGTCCGCACAGACTTCTTCGATGTGTCCAACCATGGCTCTGGTGGCATAAACGTTGGGAACATGGGGATAGACTTTCTGGGCCGACATGTCTTCAGTAGTTTCTCGTTCCATTTCATGGGTAATACCTATTTTGAGTTCCTTGGTCATTGTTTACCTCCATGATAATGTACATTTTTAAACTAAAATTCCGGCCTGCTACAGCTTACCAGCCTTGCTATAAATTAAAAATATGAAACTAATATAATAATCTAAATCAATGAATTAAGTCAATAAGCATTTTTCCTCCCGGCCACTTGACACGGTCGCTGAATTTTGCGCGAGGTGTACGGGTTCAGGGAATTTCAATACCGGATTCCGCTACAATCCCGAAAAGGGTCTCGCGCAGATGAGGATGTCCCAGCAGTTGATCCCCGGACCCGGCGAGTGTTATTCTTCCTTCTTCAATGAGAAACGCTTTGGTCGCCACCCTTAAGATTCGTCGGACGTGTTGCCCGGCCAAGAAAAGGGTAATTCCGTATCGACGAATCCACTTCAGCGTGTCACATAGCCGGTTGACATCTTTTGGAGCCAGTCCCAGAAAAGGGTCGTCTAAAAGGAGCAGTTTCGGACCGCTCATCAAACCACGGGCGATGGTGAGCATTCTTTTCTGGCCGCCGCTCAGGGTCCCGGCCATTTGTCGGCGGTGTTCGGCCAGCACCGGGAAGATTTCGAACACAAAAGAGAGCCGTTCCTTCTTTTTTTCTCTGGCAACATAAGCACCGACATCCAGGTTTTCCATCACGTTCATAAACGGAAAAACATTCATTCCTTCCGGGACATAGACCAGGCCGCGGCGAACGATCTCATAAACGGGAAGGGATTGTATCTTATCATGCTGATAATGAATCATTCCTTTAACGGGACGAAGCATTCCCGCCACGGCCTTCATTAGGGTGGTTTTCCCCGAACCGTTGGGTCCGACAACGGAAACGATCTGATGGGTGCATACCGTTAGATTAATCTTTTTCAGCACCGGAATGTCACCGTAAAATACACTTAAGTTGCAAATTTTTAAAAGCGGTGTGAAATTATCCATTTTCTTTCTCGTGCCTCAGTCCTAAATAAGCCTGAAGGACCTCCCGGTTTCTCATAACGACGTCGGGAGGTCCTTCAGCGATTTTTTCTCCATGATCAAGGGCCAGCAAACGGTCGGACACCTTTAAACTTAAGTTTAAAAAATGGTCGATGATTAGAAGGGTTACCCCTCGTTTCCGAATCCTGTTGATCAGCTCTATGGCCTGTTTGACCAATACCGGGCTGAAACCCGCCGCGACTTCATCCAACAGAAGCAGTTTCGGGCGGGTCGCCAGAGCCCGCGCCAAATCGAGACGCCGCTGTTCACTGAGCGTCAGCTCGCCGGCGGGTATGTCGGCTTTATGGGCGATGCCGACGACATCCAAAAGCTCTTTTGCCCTTTGTCTATCTTCCGGATGATTACGAAAAGAAAATCCTTTGCCAAAAACGTGTCCCACCAGTACATTTTGCAGGACGTTCATCCGAGGAAACGGGCGGGAAGATTGAAACGTTCTGCTGATGCCCAAACGACAGATCGCATGCGGTTTGAGATTCGTGATGTCGATGCCTGTAAACAAAATATTGCCGCTGCTGGGCTTGTATCGGCCACAGATCAAATTAAACAGCGTGGTTTTGCCGGCACCGTTTGGACCTACCAGTCCCACAATTTCTCCTTGGCTGACTGAAAAATCGATATTGCTGAGGGCGCAAAAACCGTTAAACATTTTGTTTAATGATTTGAGTTGTAACACCATCATGATGCGCTCCGCAACTTTCCCCAGAATCCGTTCGGCATAAAAAGCATCGTTAAAATCAAAACTGCACCGTAAAGAAACTCGTGCCCCGCCGGAAGCAGGGGATGAAAAATAAATTGGTCCACGGGATAAAGAACCATGGCTGCAATAGCGGGTCCGAGGATCGTAAACCGGCCCCCGCAAATGGCAAAGATCATGGGGACAGCGGAAAAATGAAGTCCATAGACCAATCCGGGCTCGATATAACGGACAAGATGTGCATAACACGCGCCGCAGACACCGGTAAAGAAGGCGCTCATCAAGAGAGATAAGAATCGATATTTGTTGACATGAATGCCGACGGCTTCTGCGGCAATTTCCTCTTCGCGAATTGCTTGCAATGCCAAACCCATGTTGGATCGAAACACAAAGGCGACAAGACCCAGCAATACCACAAAATAAGCAAATACGAGATAATAAGAAACAATGATAG
>JARRRC010000136.1:6287-7327 GCA_037381105.1 Desulfobacterales bacterium | reverse complement strand
CATTGCACCCGAACCCCATCAACATGGGAATGAAGGATTTTCCGTGAAGTCCGATCAGGTGCATGATCTTGTCCATCAAAAACGCCGCCCTGGCCATATAACCCGTATCTTCAAACAAGGCGATACAGAAAAAGAGGATCAGAATATTCGGCAAAAAGATGATGACGCTTCCAACGCCTGCGATGACGCCCTGGATAAGAAAGTCCTTAAACATACTGTTCGGAAGTCCATGGGCCAATACTGACGAAAGAAGTTTTATACCACCGTTGATCCAGTCCATCGGATAGGCCCCGAGGGAAAACGTCAACTGGAACATGGCCCAAATAAACAAAATAAAACTGGGAAACCCGAAAAACCGGTGGGTCAGGACAAGATCAATGTTTCGGGATATATCAAGACGCTGTCTTGTGGATGTGGTAAGGACCTCCATGACGATCCCTGCAATAAATCCATAACGCTCGTCGGTCATAACGATTTCCGGATCATCATCAAACCGGTCGATAAGAAAATTACGCTGCTTTCCGACGACTTTAAGAATATCTTCACCGATGTTGCCGGTTTTTTCCAGGACGCGCTTTTTTACGATTTTATCATCTTCAAGAAGTTTGATGGCCGTCCAACGAATGTTGTAAGGGATTGAGCCGGCTACATGGTTTCCGATAAATTCTTCGATTTTCGAGATGGCATCTTCGATGTCTTTGCTGTACTTTACCTTGCGTTTTTTAGGAATGGTAATGCCTGATTCGGCCAATGCGATGGCCTCATTCAAAAGCGTTTCCATCCCCTTGTTTTTGTTGCCGATGGTAAATACTACGGGAACGGCCAGAAGATCGGAAAGTTTTCTGTCGTCGATTTTGACACCCCGGACACGGGCAACATCGGCCATATTCAAGGCGAACAGGACATTACAATCGATTTCTCTTAATTGTGTGGCCAAATAAAGGCTTCGCTCGAGATTGGATGCATCGATGATATCGATGACCACATCCGTCTTTTCTTCTAAAATATAATCCCGCGCGACAATTTCTTCTATGGAAAAG
>JARRRC010000136.1:0-6261 GCA_037381105.1 Desulfobacterales bacterium | reverse complement strand
TCCCGGCCAGTTTCCGACTTTTTGTCGAGTGCCGGTCAAATTGTTGAATATCGTCGTTTTGCCTGAATTCGGGTTGCCGGTGAGGGCTATTGAAAGGCGTTTTTGAGTCATTACCATTTTTTTCTATGTCATATTTCCACGACAATTTGGGCGGCCTCTTCAACGCGGAGTGATACGTGATAACCTTTGACAATCAATTCCACCGGATCTTTGAGCGGCGCATATTTTTCAACATAAATTTTTGTCCCTTTTAGAATTCCCATTTCGAGGATCCTTCTGCGAAGCGCTCCGTTCCCGCCGACGCGAACGACCGTTGCCGTTTGCTTTTCTTTCATTTCACTCAACAACATCAGTCCATCTCCATATTCAGCGTCTGACCGATTCCACCAGTATTTTTTCCGCGAGTCCGCGTCCCAAAACATAGCGATTGAAGTCAAGAGCAATTACCATCTGTCCTTTATTGAGGTTGGTCACGACGTCGATCTTGTCTCCAATTTTTAACCCCATGGCCAATAAACGTATGCGGGCGCCGGCACCTCCTGTAAATTCTCTGATTTCCATCCGTTCACCCTGTTTGGCATGAATCAGCGGCATAGGTTGTATATGATCTTTTAAGCAATTGGAACAGATGCCGTATATTTCCATTTTGTGCTGGAGCATATGAAAATTATGGGCGGCAGCGATCCGAACCTGCATTTTTTCGATGTGTTCGTCTTCGAACTCATAAATATTTCGACATTTTGTACAAATCATGTGATCATGATGCTGTCCCAAATGCCGGTGTTCGTAGCGCACCTCTCCATTATCGAATCTGTTTTTCCGGGCAAAACCGAATCGACACATCAGTTTTAAAGTATTTCGGACAAAGTCAGGAGCAAATGAATATGCATTTTCCTCGAGAAGCTCAACAAGCTCGCTGACGGTCAGATGTCGTTCGGTTTGAAGAAAAACTTCAAGGATCTTGAATCGATCTTCGAACTCATCAATATTTTCCTGCTGAAACAGTTTCTGGAACTGCTCTTTTTCTCGATTGTGAACGCGTTTCATCTTAATTCCTATAAACAGCGATCATATGAAAGGCTTTTTACATCCTTTTAGAATGATCACAAACAGTAATGCTTCATCAAAGCATTGTCAATAAAGTCGAATTCTGAAAAGAGAATACATATCTCAAGATCTAATGCCGTGTCAAGCTGCTGTAAATACGTAACAACTTATCCGGAAGCTCGCCAACATCCGATATGACATTATGATGAGTGTTTCCGTAAAGATCATCCAGTTTGGGATCGCCGGCAAAATTAACGGTAATGGCATGGGTGAATATATTCTTTGAACGGGCCTCGAATATGGATTTTTGTGTATCTATAATGGCATATTGATGTTTGTAATCCACATCGTTTGGGAATCCGTCACTGATTACAATCAGCAGGCGGACTTTTGAAGAGACCTTTTCAAGCTGACATGTGGCATGCCGAATGGCGGCTCCGAGACGGGTGTTCCGTTGAGGCGCAAGAGCATCGATGCGGCGCTGAACCGTATCGCCCAGATTTTCTTCAAAGTCCTTGATTCTTAAATAATCGACACCCAGTCGTCCGGTGCTGGAAAAACCGGCGACGGCAAACACATCCCCCACCACCTCAAGCGCTTCACAAAAAAGCACGATGGCTTCCTTTTCAACGTGAAGGATGGTTGCTTTCGAGTTATATGCGGTGTTGGCAGTGGACCGAGAAAGATCGACCAGCAACAGAGCCGTCACGTCTCTTGTCTGTTTGATGTGTTTGATATAGAGCCGATCGGAGGGGATTTTTCCGGCTTTTTTGTCCACTGCAAAATCCAAAAGCGCCCGATAGTCGAACTCGTCCCCTTCCACCCACTGTCTGAGCCGCATGAGTCCCTCGGGCTTTAACAATTCAAAGGCATAGCGAATGCGTTGAACCAGACCCTGGTGTTTTTTCAATGTTCGGATATAAAAGTCTCCAGAAGATTCAGAACTGGATCGATCTACGACCCTGACGTGGGATGTCAGATAATCGTTAAGGTGACAGTCCCATTCTTTATACCAGGAGACAGATCCGATATCATCGCCGTCAAGCACGGACACAAGCGCCTTGCTGCCGAGCAATCGAGACAGATCCAGCCATGATAGATCAATGGATGTTTCATGTTTTGGCACATCTGTTTCGCTTTCGTTTGAATGGTTCAGGAGTATCGACTGGATTTCTTCAAGGGAAATCATCCCTTTATTCGCGATCAGTTTTCGACGGATATCCGATTTGTATACCTTGAATCCCCTGTCGGCCAGCCGAACCATCAATTTCGCTGCGATTTGATCAATATTGCGATGGGAATTATAAAAGAGGTCGGGTCTCAATCTCCTGTTGAATGGCGTTCTTAGTGGTTTGTAGGTTTTTTTCAACCCATGAAAATATCCGGGTGCTTTTAACAGCATGTCAATTTGCGGGTAGGCCAGGTTCACCAAGCCGGCACAGGTTTCCACCCGATCGTCAGCCGCCATGGCCGTTTTGAATTCTTTTTCGATTTTGTCTGAAACCGTCGAAATTCTCTCATCAACATGAATAGAAGATGGAATAAGAAGGTCAAGACCGATTTTAAGGTATAAAAGAAAAAGAGCATCAACCGGTTCCTTTGGGTTGATCATATGAAAGGCCTCCCGATGAAGTAAAGGGAGTGTCTGACGGACAAGTCCGGGATAGCGCCTGCCAAGCAACAGCCGTATGCGACCATGTTCGAAAACGGTGAAAAGATCTTTGGCCAATCCGGGAATGGGGAATGTCAGGAAAAATCGTTCCAGATCTGAAACATCTTCATGAGCAAAGATACGATCGCATTTTAAATTCTGATCTCGGATGCCGGTCGAATTTTGATACTTTTGCAGCGATTTTTCCAGATCGAAATCAAAGGTGCCGAATTCAAAATGTCCGGCCTCGAGTCTTGTCAGGCATTTATAAAGTTTAACGTTTTCGCTTTTTGTGGGGAATTTATTGATTTCATCAGCCAGATAGATGAATTTACCGTCCGAACAGATCAATGTTCTTCCATTGCTTTCTTTTAACAGCGAATCCGGCAAATCAGACAGCGATCGAATCGATAGGGTCAGACCTGTACGTGCGCGAAGGTAACGGTTTAGGGGATGACGGACCTCGGAAATAGGCACCGTTACCTGCATATCCTCGTAAGTATCAAGGCCGAATTTTGATTCCAGCGATAAAAATTTTGCGGCCAGCCTGATGCTGCGTCTTTTTTTCGCCAATGCCACAGATACAAAATCCTCCAAAGCTTCTTGGGAAAGGAGATAGAGGCCTTTTTCCATGCCAAGCAAAAAATGATCGAACAGGTGATGGTCGGCTTTTAACACCCGATGGAGCTGTTGGATTTGCCAGACCCGTTTTGATACCTGAAAAGATCGCACGGCGAGAGGAATGTGATGCGCAAATGTCTGGCTCTGAACGTACGACATATTTTCCGAGAAAGTATCCCCCAGCAGATCAACATAGGCATTTGCGGAGCCAACGTCCTTTTCGTCCAATAAGCGGGTAAGTTCGTCAAGAGGGTCCTTTAGGGTATAGGTCCCCTTGTTTTGCATGGTTTCCGCCGTATGCAAAAAACGTTCTAAAAACAGTCCGTCACCATGTCTTAATACCGGCACAAGATGTTCGGCCATAATTCGTCCTATTGTCGGTCCCTGGTTTCCGAAAGAGCGGATGAGTGTTCGATAGCGATGAAAATGACTTGAATCAACTTCTCCAACAAGGTTTGAAAACCCTTTGGCCACGGATCGACCGAAGGATACCTCCAGAGACAATGCCCAAAGGCTTTCTTCCACCAACACGGTCACATCTTCTTCGAGAACGGCAACGGTCTTGCTCTCTAGCGATGTTTTAACGGCTTCAAAAAGATCCGGATCGGCCGTCTGAAGTGATTTGAGAAGGTCTGTGTTGGGTATCATTTTAATATTTTCAAAATTTTAAACAACCCGATTCATGAATCACCGAATTCAATGAAAAGACGATGTGTTTTTCTTAAAAGAAGAACATCCATATTTTAGAATGTATTACAATAGTCTCTTTTAAAACGTTTGTAAACCACCGGCACATTTACTCTGGATTGTCCGATAAAAAAATGATAAAAAGATAGATAATGTCAATCCCCAATAGAACTTAGTTTTAAGGCGATAAAGGAGGATCGACTGCCATGAAGAAATATCAAAATATTTTACTGGTTTACCCCAAAGTCCCCAGCAATACTTACTGGAGTTTCAAGCATGCACTGAAATTTATACGGAAAAAATGCTCCATGCCGCCGCTCGGACTGCTGACCATTTCCGCCCATTTTCCGGATACCTTTAACCTGAAGCTTGTCGATATGAATGTTGGGCCTCTGAACGACAATGATATCAAATGGGCGGATGCCGTATTTATATCCGCAATGATTGTTCAGAAGAACTCCATGCAAGAGGTGATTCGTCGTTGCCGGCGGTTTGACAAAACCATTGTCGCAGGGGGTCCTTTCCCAACATCAAATCATGAGGACATCATGGGTGTTGACCATTTTCTCATAGGGGAGGTGGATCAGACCTTGACGGATTTTTTGAAGGATCTGGAAAACGGAGTTGCAAAATCCGTTTATCCCAAGCCGCCGTATCCGGATATTACCAACCTGCCGGTCCCGAGATTTGATCTTGTGGATTTATCCGCCTACGGCTCCATGGCCATACAGTATTCCAGAGGCTGTCCCTTTCACTGTGAGTTCTGCGATATCTGGACCATTTACGGCAACAAACCCCGATTAAAATCTACCGGCATAATTTTGCACGAACTGGATGCCCTCTTTGATCTGGGATGGCGGGGGCCGGTGTTTATCGTAGACGACAATTTCATCGGGAACAAAAAGCAGGTCAAGGCCAACCTTTTGCCCGCTTTAAAATCCTGGCAGAGCGACCATGATTATCCGTTCCATTTTTTTACCGAAGCCAGCATTAATATGGGAGCAGATGAAGCCCTCCTGGCGGCCATGCGCGAGGCGGGATTCAACCAGGTGTTTATCGGGATTGAAACACCTGATCCCGAAGGACTCAAAGAAACCGGCAAGATCCAGAACTTGAATTCGGATATGGAGCTATCCATCCGAACCATCCAGCGACACGGAATGGAGGTAACAGCGGGATTTATCGTCGGGTTTGACAATGACAAGGAAGACATTTTCGACCGCCAAATTGCGTTTATTCAGCAAAATGCCATTCCCAAGGCCATGATCGGTTTTTTAAACGCCCTTCCCGGAACCCGCCTTTACCAGAGACTCATGGCCGAAGGGAGAATATTAAAGGATTCCATCGGCAACAACACGCACAACATGACGATCAATTTTAAAACCGTTATGGACCCGAGACGCTTAAGAGATGGGTACAATAAAATTTTAACCTATATTTATGATTTCAATTTAAAGAATTATTTTGATCGTTGCAGCCGTTTTTTGGACAATATTGAGTATACCGACCATTACCAGCGGAAAATTCATTTCAGAGAGGTAAAAATATTTTTCAGGTCGATTTTCTGGCAGCCTTTTACGCCATACGGTATACAGTATCTTAAGTTTATTTTCCGGAACATGGTCAAACACCCCGGCATTTTTGGTGAAGCCGTTACTTTGAGTATTTCCGGTCACCATTTTCACACCATTACTCAACAAACCCTGAAAACAGAAAGAATCGCCTTGATTCTTGACGAGAAATACCATTATTTTTGTGACTTGGTGAATCAATATTCCGAGACCAAGATAAACAATTCAAAAAAACATTTTCAATATGTGACAAAACTCTGGAAGGAACAGTTGAAAATACTCAAACAGATGCGACTGACCATCAACCATATCCATGCAGATTACCGTTATGAGCTCAGTCAAAAATATATTGAAATCTCCAAAAAAATGCGTAAAAAACTGATGAATTTTGAAACCATGGTGTTGGGATCCGCCACACCGTTCCAACAATAAGCCATGGCGGATGAAAACCATGTGCCGGTTGCCTTTCGTGTTAAGTTTTCGCCGGCCGGTCCAACGGTCTTTTCATTTCTATCGTCCAGGATGACAGGCCAGCCCCTTTTTTCATTTCATTAGTCCGAAGCCATGCATGATATTTTAATATTGTTGACGTTTCTTTGAATAGACACTATTTAACGAAACATTGGGAAGGCGCGCCAGTTTTGTGTTGACAGGCTATACCACGTTGTGTTACTATTTGCATAG
>JARRRC010000135.1:0-6267 GCA_037381105.1 Desulfobacterales bacterium | reverse complement strand
ATTTTATTCCAAAGCCTCAAGAAGGGAACATGTCTGAAAATGCGGAAAGCATAAAAAATACCATTATTCCCATACTAAAGGCATTTAGCCGACGCAATGAAATCAGAAATCTTCTCAAGGGGAAAATACCTCGAATCGTCGTTGAAAAAGAAAAAAGACTTTTACCGGCATCGGATCACATCGTGCGGCGAATGCATGCCGTTGCCGGACGTTTAACAAAAAAATCCGAAATTGTAGTCATTGGCATCTCCACCGGAGGACCTAAGGCCCTGGCTCAGATGATGCCGCTTCTTCCGCCTGATTTGGGGGTTCCTGTCTTAATTGTTCAGCACATGCCGCCGTTGTTCACAGCATCACTGGCCAACAGCCTGAACGCAAAATGTTCTTTTGAAGTCAGAGAAGCCAAAGACGGCGAAACGGTTCAGTCGAATGTTGCGTTTATTGCGCCCGGGGGCAAACAGATGAAAATCGCTCCCGCAGGCGACGGAAAAACACGGGTGATCAGAATTACCGATGATCCTCCCCAAAACAATTGCAAGCCTTCCGTGGATTATCTTTTTGAATCCATCGCCCATTATTATGTCGGCCGTGCCACCGGCGTCATCATGACCGGAATGGGCTCTGACGGCTTTCGCGGCCTTGAATTGATGAAAAAGAGCGGATCGATCATTATTGCTCAAAACGGTGAAACTTGTGTTGTCTACGGCATGCCAAAAGGGCCCATAGATGCCGGCATTGTGGATGTTATCGCTCCACTGGATATGATTGCCGGTGAGATCTGCAGAACGGTTAAGAATTCGGATGGTTAAAAACACGCCTCAGCAGGTGCTGAACCGTTTGATCACCCGACGGTTAAACGATTTAACACCCAAAATACAGGTGACTGCTACTCCATGGCAATCGTAACGGCTGATGATTTAAAAATCATCTCAAAATATATTTTAGACATATCGGGAATCGAACTCGATGAGAGCAAGACGTATCTTGTTGAAACGAGGCTCGCCGGTCTGGTCAAAGAATTTCAATGTACTTCTTATGGAGAGTTATGCGTTAAAGCCAAAACAGATTCGAGCAAAATCATAGAAAATAAAATCATCGATGCCATCGCAACCAAGGAGACCCTTTTTTTCCGAGATAACTGGCCGTTTGCAGTGCTACAACACAAGATACTGCCTGAATTGATTGACAGACGAACAGAGAAATTTTCAAGGCTTCATCCGATAACCATACGCATTTGGAGTGCGGCATGTTCCACAGGGCAGGAAGTCTACAGCATCGCCATGGTGTTGCGGGAACTTTTACCGGATCTAACAAAATATAATATCAAGTTGATGGCCACGGATATTTCCGATGCTGCAATTGCACAGGCCTCCTACGGTACGTATAATAAATTTGAAATCGAACGCGGTCTGACAAAAGATAAACTGCAGAAATATTTTATTCCCAACGGCGGAAACTGGAGAATTCGCGATGATATCCGGGCGATGGTTTCCTTTGGCAAGCGAAATATATTGCAACCGTTTGCCGGGATGGGAAAACTGGATATTATATTCTGCAGGAATGTAGCCATTTATTTCAGGCCCGAAGAAAGAAAAAAACTTTTTGAAAAAATTGCCGGTGTTCTGGAACCGGACGGGTATCTGATTATCGGATCCACGGAATCTTTGACCGGCGTTTGCCCGATATTCGAGCCGAAAAGATATCTCAGGACGATTTATTACCAGATGAAGTGAGTGATGGACCTCGTGGATATATGAAAAACCAACGGCAAACGCAAAAAGAGGGGATCAAAAAAGGGGCTCCGGCACCCCGTGAAACCGGAAATGATTCATCTTCGGGTGATGCAGTATTGTATATTAGAGAATTCGATGCACAGCTGGAAGTATTTAAAAAAGAATTGGTTCGGCGGTTGCGTCGGCCATAACAGAATATCAGCATGTTATGAAGATTTTAATCGCAGAAGACAACCAGACATCTCGCCGTATCTTGGAGGCTGTTCTCATTAAGTGGAATTATGAAGTGATCTCCGCATGTGACGGAAATGAAGCGTGGGAGAAACTTCAAAAGAAAGATGCTCCCAGATTGATTATTCTGGACTGGATGATGCCGGGGAAAAACGGTGTTGAACTGTGCCGAATTCTTCGCAGCAGGGACAACGTTGCGCCGATGTATATTATTTTGCTGACGGCACGTGATGATAAAGATGATATTGTCGAAGGCCTCAGAGCAGGCGCCGACGACTATATTCTAAAGCCGTTTGATAAAGATGAACTTCGGGCGAGAATCGATGTGGGACGGCGAATGGTCGAATTGCAGAAAGCCCTGATAGAAAAAGAACAACTCCAAGTGATTTTTGAAATGACCGGGGCAATATGTCACGAATTGAGCCAGCCGATGCAGGCGATTTCCGGAAACTCGGAACTGATGCTGATGAGTATTCAAGAAGACGATCCGCTCTATCGAAATGTCAAAACCATTAAGGACCAGGTTGATCGAATGGGGAATATCACCCGGAAATTAAAGCGGGTTACAAGATATAAAACCAAGGATTATATCAATAGCAGAATTATTGATATCGATTGAGATAAAATGATCATGAATCAGAAATCCGATCCCAGGCATTTTTCGATGACGTCGAAAAAGAGGTTTTTATTGATCGGTTTTGTAATATAGTCGTCCATACCGTTTTCAAGACACTTCTCTTTATCTCCTTTTATGGCATTGGCTGTTAGTGCAACGATGGGAACTCGTTTTCTGTGGGATGAAAGTTCATATCCGGAACCCGAAAGACCGGCTTTTTCTTCCCATTCCCGTATGAGGCGAGTGGCTTCTATTCCATCCATTTCAGGCATCTGCATATCCATTAGGATAAGGTCAAAGTTCCCGGATGAATCGATATATCTCTCAAGCGCTTCTTTTCCGGTAACCGCCGTTTCAACCTGATAACCGGCTTTTAACAGCATCATCTTGGCCAGTTTTTGATTGATGGAATTATCTTCTGCCAGAAGAATATTTGCAGAATGATGATGATCCGTCGGCGCCGGAGGCCGGGCTTTGTCTTGTTTTTGAACATTCAAATCTTTCTTATGCTGCTTTTCATCTTTTGACCGATGTTTTTTTACCGCGTTTTCCAAAATCCGATAAAGTTTTTCTTTTCGGACCGGTTTGTTTAAAATGTCGTCAAAACCGGCGTCATTATATTTTTGTTCCTCCCGTTTCATTAAAGGAGATAATGCAATCAAAAAAAGATTGCGGATTGAATGATCATGATCGGGATTAGAAGACTTGAAATTACGAATTTGTTTTGCAATTTCATAACCGCTTATGCCCGGCATCCGAGTGTCTATGATACAAATTTTGATATGGCGATCATCATCCAAAGACTTTTTCAGCAGCGGCAAAACTTCATCACCTTTTTCCGTAGCAGTGACGGCCATCCCTGCCGAAGTCAAAAGATCGGTTAAAATGTTTAGTCCGTTTCGGTTGTCATCCACAACGAGTATTCGTTTATTGTTGAATGCCGGCGGCACAAATTTTGACGCTATATGAGAATCAACTTTTTCAAGCCATGCGGTAAAATGCAGGATCGTTCCCGAATTTTCTCGACATGGATGATCGCCCATTGATGATGGGTGCCCATTGTCGTGTTCGATACAATCCTGTGTCTGATGGTTATTAAAATTCAATAAAGAAGCGGCCGGGCTATTTACCCATACATCGCCTCCCATTTTGTTTGATATCTGCTTGCATATTGAAAGTCCCAAACCGGTTCCCCCGTATTTTCGGGTGGTCGATCCGTCTGCCTGCTTAAAGGGAGCAAAGATGGTGGATAATTTCGCTTCAGGTATTCCGATCCCCGTATCCCTGACAACGGCATGCAACTTTATTCGACGGTCCGTTTGATCGGCAACATACAGATAGAGTTCGATTTCACCGGTTTCCGTAAATTTAATCGAATTTCCCATCAGGTTGATCAGTACCTGCTGAAATCGCAACGGGTCCCCTTTGACGCGTGAAGGAAGATTGTCTCCGAGGCGGCAAAGGATTTCGACAGGTTTTGATTGAAGTTTTGGCAGTGTTAGTTCGCAGACATCGTATGCAATAATCCCGGGGTCAAATTCCGTTTCCTCAAAATCGAGTGCTCCGGCTTCTATTTTTGAAAAATCGAGAATGTCGTTGATTAATGATAGCAGGCTGTCGCCGCTTCTTCGTATCGTCTCCACATAATCCAGTTGATTTTCATTCAAATCGGTATCGAGAAGCATTTCGGTAAAACCGACAATTCCGTTCATCGGCGTTCGAATTTCATGACTCATGTTTGCCAGAAACTGGCTCTTGGCTTGATTGGCGCTTTCTGCGGCTTCACGTGCATGCTTCAGGCTTTCGTTGGCATCCCGAAGCCGGGCGGTTTGCCGTGCAATTTCAGATTTTAAGGTTTCCGAATACTCTTCTTGCTGCTTTTGAATCACCTGATACCCGCGATGATTGTCTTCCAGAATCTCCTGGTATTTCTTTTCAAGGACACTGATTTTCCGTTCATATTGTTTTTGTTGCGTTTGGGTATATTCCTGTTCCCTATTTAACGTCATTTGAGAAAGAAACAGTTCGATATACAGCGGAACGATCGTTGATCCGTATTGTTCAGTGAAGGGATCCGGAATATGCCCGGATAACGCATATAATAATATCGCATTGAGTTCATGAATAAACGTCGAATACACAACATCCCTTTTGCTCTTTTCAAAATAAAGGACGCCTTTTTCGTTTTGAACGCGCTTCATAATGGTGTTGCGCAATTCGGATGATAAATGCAGCTTATCTCCCACGACAGATGCTTTGTCATGGTTTGATAGAATCATAAACAGACCTTCTGGCATTCGCTTTTTTAAAAACAAAAAGAGATGCTTCAGATCTATTTCATGATCTGTAAATTCACTGAAAATATCTCCTGTGCCAAACATTAATTCTGTTCCTCATAGGGTGCATAAAGATCTTTGGCTTTGGACATCTCATCCGGCAAATCTCTGACGAGCGCATTGTATTCTTTAATATTCTCGCGAATATGTTCGATCAAGGGAGATGAAAGCGTGGCTTTCATTCCGGAAATAGCCGTATAATTCAAGCGGGAAACAATATATTCCGCCATCTGGATGACTCCGGTTATGCTTAAAGGAGAAACCCGGTCCAGTGACTGGTGGTGTTGGCGAATTCCTTCCTGGATTTGTTCGGGAAGCTGCCAGTCCCTTGCCAAAAGATGTCCGATTTCACAGTGATTCGTACCGACAATTTGTTTTTCGCAATCAATAATCGAGGGAGAATTATCATCATATAACGCGCATACCTTGGCGAATAAATCGGGTGACGTCTGGTCTTCGACGATCATACCGATGTCATGAAGAATTCCGCACAAAAAGGCATCTTCACCATTTTGACCGAAAATACGTTCCATGATCATCTGGCTGCAAATACTGACTGCCGCACAATGAAGCCATAATCGGCTTCTCGAAAAAATTACATTGTTTTCATCTTCCGTGAAGATATTTTTCAGGGCATCGGTTACGATCATGTTTCGCAGGTTGTTGATCCCGATGACGACAACCGCCCTGGAAATGTTGTTAACTTTCTGTCTCAATCCATAATAGGGACTGTTGGCCACGCGCAATATTCGTAACACCAGTGTCGGGTCCATTTTTATCATTTTTTCAAAATCCCGCATGGTGCTGTTATCGTCGGAAAGGAGTTTCGTCAGTCGAATAGCGATATGGGGCAGGGTTTTGGCTGTAGTAAATTTTTTGAGTAGTCCCTCTGCGGTTGCCATTTGATGATTTCCTTATTTTTCAAAGTCAATTCCTTCCCGAAACATATAATAGCATAAATTATGCCATGTTCTTTACCGGTCATGATATTTGATCGAATACGATCTGATCGAACCATAAATTCAGGGATTACATACTTATGTAACCCCATTTTTTAATTAAAAATACAAAATATCGTACGGCCAATCGGTTTGGATTATGACAATGCGTTATATTTCTGACACTTTTTTGGATGACCCGTTTCTTCCGCTGCTAAACAGATGAAATAACGAGTTATCTCGTTGTTGCAGTTGTATGAAGAATTGCAGCCCATGAAAATAAGCTAAATAGATTAGGAATATGGATGTTTCCCGAACAGTCGCTTCATGGATAAACTTTTTTTGTAAAACCGCATGAACTCGCGGCAAGGTATCGTAAAAAAGAACAGGAAGCTGTCTTTAAGATATCAATC
>JARRRC010000134.1:0-6868 GCA_037381105.1 Desulfobacterales bacterium | reverse complement strand
TTACCTACATCATTCTGGGAGCAACCCATCCGCATGTTTTGCAGGCGCATGGGGATGAATACCGTATCAGCCTTCAGCAGCTCGCGCACAAACTGAATATCAGTGATCATGTCATGTTTCAAAACCGGTTTGTGGAGCTGAAAGAGCTGTGCGAGTTTCTCGGCACCGCTGACATATATGTTACCCCCTATCTTGAAGAAGCCCAGATCACTTCCGGGACGCTGGCCTATGCCATGGGGACCGGCAAAGCCGTCGTTTCAACTCCGTACTGGTATGCGGCCGAGATGCTTGACAAAGGGCGGGGAAGAATTGTTCCCTTTAAAAACCCTGATGCCCTAGCGGAACAAATCATCAACCTTCTGGATAACGATACCGACCGGCACATGATCCGCAAAAAAGCCTATACATTCAGCCGCGCGGCAATCTGGAAAGAGGTTGCCCGAAAATACCTCGAGGTTTTTAGCGCGGTCCGGCTCAAACGTGCCCGGCACCCCCGCCCTCGGCACACCTATGTCGAAAACATCAAATCCATCACAAACTTTGAGCTTCCGGAACTGAAGCTTGATCACCTGAAAACCCTTACTGATGATACTGGCATTTTACAGCATGCCACTCATACCATCCCCGACCGCATCCATGGCTACTGCACGGATGATAATGCCCGAGCGCTGATGGTTGCTGCCATAGGCCGGAAATACCTGCTTACGGACGGCAAGTTCTTTGATTCCCTCGGCAACCTATATCTCAGCTTTCTTCTGTATGCTTTCAATGATGAAACAGGGCGGTTTCGTAATTTTATGAGCTATTCGCGGCAGTGGATGGAGGAGGTAGGATCCGAGGATGCGCACGGCAGAGCGCTCTGGGGTCTCGGCAAGGCAGTGGCTGTTCTTGACAATCCCGGGCAGCTGGCAATGGCCACGACCCTTTTCAGCCTAGCGCTAAAAGCTGCCGAACACTTTAATTCGCCCCGTGCCATCGCTTTTGCCCTGGTGGGTATTCATGCCTACCTGTATAAATTTTCAGGCGACAGTGAAGTGCGAAGGATTCGAGAAACCCTCGCAGATAGGCTTTTCAATCAGTTCAAGAACAATGCAACAAAAAGCTGGCCCTGGCTTGAAAGCACTTTAAACTATGCCAACGGCAAGCTGCCCCATGCCCTGCTCCTATCAGGCCAATGGATGCAGCGTAGCGATATGATTGATATGGGACTCAGATCCCTCGAGTGGCTCCTCACCCTCCAGACCGAAAAAGGCCACTTTGTGCCGATCGGTAATAAGGGATGGTATGAGAAAGACGGCCCCAAAGCCCGTTTCGACCAGCAGCCCGTCGAGGCTAATGCCATGATCGAAGCCTGTGTCGAAGCATTTAACATTACCCGGAATAAAATATGGATCGATAGTGCTGTCATGTGCTTTAACTGGTTTTTGGGACACAACGACCTGAACATGCCGCTCTACGATGCCAAAACGGGGGGCTGCCGTGACGCGCTGATGGCTGACGGTATCAACCAGAATGAAGGCGCCGAATCGACACTGGCCTGGCTGCTCTCGCTGATGACACTGCAAAAACTGTATGCTGATGAAATTTTAAAACAGTCATCACAACCAGCCAAATAGCATAGAGGATCAATTATGCGCATCGGAATGCTTTCACCGATTGCCTGGCGAACACCGCCGCGGCACTACGGTCCCTGGGAAAGCGTGGTTTCCCTTTTGACTGAAGGCCTGGTATCGCGAGGCTATAGTGTTACCCTTTTTGCAACCGCTGATTCGCAGACACACGCCAAGCTGCATGCCGTGTGCGCGCGTGGTTATGAAGAAGACCCCGCCATTGCGCCAAAAGTATGGGAGTGCCTGCACATTTCGGAAGTCTTTGAGCATGCTGAAGATTTTGATATCATACACAACAATTTTGATTTTTTGCCCTTGACCTATACCGGCCTTATCAGTACCCCGGTCGTTACAACCATTCACGGCTTTTCATCGCCCGGGATTTTGGCGGTTTACAAAAAATATAACCGCAAAGTGTTCTATGTTTCCATCAGCGATTCCGACCGGTCTCCGGATCTTGACTATATCAAAACCATCCATCACGGCATAGATATAAAGCAGTTTGATTTTCAGCCTGAACCAGATGATTATCTGCTTTTTTTCGGGCGCATCCACCATGACAAGGGTTCCAGAGAGGCCCTTGAAATTGCCAGGGCCTGCAATAAGAAGCTGATATTGGCCGGGATCATCCAGGATGAAACCTACTATCACAAGTACGTTGAACCGCACCTGGACAACTACAATGCGGTCTATGTTGGCAGCGTCGGGCCGGTTCAGCGCAACCAGCTGCTTGGCAAGGCATCCGCGCTTCTGCACCCTATAAATTTCAATGAGCCTTTCGGCTTGTCCGTCATAGAGTCCATGGCCTGCGGCACCCCCGTGATCGCTTTTGACAAGGGCAGCATGCCCGAACTTATCGAAAACGGCAAGAACGGTTTTCTCGTAAAAACGGTGGAGGAGGCAATAGACGCTGTTGCACATATAAGAGATATTGACCGTGCAGGCTGTCGCAGCCATGTTGAACAGCATTTCACAATCAACCGGATGGTTGAAGAATATATTCAGGTCTATGAAACGGTTCTTGAAAAAACGAAACGCGAAGAACGCCGACCCTGGGGCTATTATAAAATCCTTTCGGATAATGATACTTACAAAACTAAGGAAATTGTTGTTTTCCCCCACAAGCGTTTGAGCCTGCAGCGGCACCGGCACCGATCCGAACACTGGTATATCATTGACGGACGGGCGGAGATAACTCTCGACGATGAAACGATTGTACTTGTAACGGGGCAGTCCGCGGACATCCCCAAAGGCGCCCTGCACAGAATCGCCAATCCGGGTTCAGAAAATGTGCGATTCATTGAAGTCCAAACCGGCGATTACTTCGGGGAGGATGATATTGAGCGTTTTGAGGATGATTTCGGAAGAGTCTGAAACAGCTGCCGAGCTACCGAGCTGCATAACAGCTTAAAATAATGTTTGGTGACATGCGATTATGACTACTCAAAATCACATAGTAAAACGTTATAAAAGAAATCCCATTCTCACAAAAGACGATGTCCCTTACCCTGTAGCCACGGTCCACAATGCCGGCATCGTCAAGCACGACGGCCGCTACATTATGCTTTTCAGGTCGCACAGGCACAACGGTCGATCCATCATCGGCAGGGCCGACAGCGGTGATGGTTTTTCCTTCACGGTTCATCCCGAACCATTTCTCACGCCGGCAAGTGCCAGCATTTTTTCGGAATATGAAGAGTTCGGAGTCGAGGACCTGAGAATCTGCCCGGTAGAGGGCGACTACCTGCTTACCTACAGCGCGTATTCCCGTCACGGCGTTCGGATTGCCCTTGCGCGCACCAGGGATTTTAAAAAAGTTGAACGCATTGCGCTTATAACCCAGGCCGACCTTCGCAATGTCGTCATTTTTCCTTTAAAGTTCGGTGGGCGGTATGCACGGCTGGACCGGCCGCATTCCGAAGTTTCCCCCTGGTCTATCTGGATTTCCTATTCCCCAGATCTGGCTCACTGGGGCGATTCACGGGTGATTATGAAGCCGGCTCCCTATCACTGGGATGAGATGAAAATCGGGCCGGGGGCACCTCCCTTTAAAACCGACAAGGGCTGGCTGCACATCTACCATGGAGTCTTTAAGACCATGGCTGGGGCAGTGTATCGCCTTGGCGCGGCCCTGCACGACCTCGATAATCCGGTAAAAATCATCGGCGTTTCCGACCAGTGGATACTGCAGCCCGAGGATCCTTGGGAGGTGAGCGGCTACGTGCCCAATGTTGTTTTTACATGCGGCGCTGTTCCTGAAGACGACGGTACGGTAAAAATTTACTGGGGCGGCGCTGATACCGTCATGTGCGTTGGCACGGCGATAATCGATGACCTGGTACAGCTTTGTCTGTCGGCTTCCCGGCCGCCACTGTAGCTTCTATCAAATATCACAAGAGGCTTATCGCAAATCAGGAAATCAATAATAAATTTCATAAACTGATCGAAATGAGTTTTAGAGGATATGCTGGAATTGAAAGTCCCCCTGCTAAACAGACTTTCGATGCAGAGAACACAATATCAAACTACATTAAGGATACAGTGATATGAACGCAAGAAAGTATCTAATGCCGAAAGTTAAAAGGGAAAAGACAAACATTCTGGGGGACACCTCACGGATTATAACACGCCTTCATATTCCCGACGGGGCACATCGCATACTTAAAATCATTCAACGCGTAATAGACTTACCTGACAGGACAGCCGAAAATCTTCTTTCACAAATAATACTCGATTTTTCGGAGCGGCACAATGACATCAGACACGTTTTTGAGCGTCACCTAAATGAGGTAAAAGATTATATTCCTCGGGATGCCGTGCTAAGCGAGACCAAAACGGCTCTCATCGGGGCCTATTTTACCATGGAGTACTCCGTTGAATCGGCTGCCCTTTTTAACCCTTCAATTGTCCTCCACCCTGATCAAAGTAATCTGGACGAAGGTAGCTTGCGCTTTATCATGAGCCTGAGGGCCACCGGCGAAGGCCATGTTTCCTCTATTGTATTTCGCAGTGGCGTCCTTGACGAGCACAATACGTTTATATTCGACCCAGTCAGCGATTATATCGAAACGCCGGACGTCCGCCTAAATCCGATTTACGACCGGCATCTCTTCCAGCTGAAGCTCAACGAAATGGGGGCCTGCAATGAGGTAACAGCTCATCTTCTTGGCCAGTTGCCAGAAGATTTTGCCTATAATGAATTAAGAGAAAAAATTGGAGCGCTTCGTGCAAAAACCGTTTTCTCTGAGGAGCGCCAAAACAGAACTTTCGAGATCATTTACTGGCTTGCCAACTCCAATTATGAGATGAATTTCCGACCCGATCACCGAATATCCGAACGGGTTATCTTTCCCGTTTCGGAAAACGAAAGCAAAGGCATTGAAGACGCCCGGTTCGTGCAATTTTTTGATGACAACGGCGAAGTGACCTATTATGCGACCTATACGGCTTATAACGGCCTTAGAATCCTGCCGCAGCTTCTAGAAACAAAAGATTTTACCAGATTTAAAATTATAACCCTCAACGGCAAAGCAGTGAAAAACAAGGGCATGGCTCTTTTCCCCCGCAAAATTGACGGCAGCTACGTTATGCTTTCCCGCCAGGACGGTGAAAATAATCATATCATGTTCTCGGACAATATCCATTTCTGGCAGGAGTCCAAAATCATCCAGGAGCCCACACGTCCCTGGGAATTTATCCAGATTGGCAACTGCGGCTCACCCCTGGAAACCGATCAAGGCTGGATCGTGCTCACCCACGGTGTCGGACCCATGCGTCAGTATTGCATCGGCGCCATGCTGCTTGATCTTGAAAATCCGGCAAAAATCATTGCCCGCCTGGAAGAGCCGTTACTTACTCCGCATGAGGAGGAGCGGGACGGGTATGTTCCCAATGTCGTTTATACCTGCGGCGCAATTTTCCATAATACCGACCTTGTCATTCCCTATGGCATCTCTGATATTAGATGCGGCGTTGCAACCGTCGGAGTAAGGGAACTAATTGATTGCATGCACGCAGCAGCTTAATGGTTCTAGGATTGGCGTTCATGAAGCCCATGTGATAGCACTTTTTATATTTCTTTAAAGAAACCATTTTTTACCGAGAGATGTTAATTCGCATTTTTCGATATCATTCAATACTGTGATACCTACTATCGATCCAAGATTTATCAAAGTCTCAAGATCCTGAAATATCTCCAACATATCTGTAAAATATGGCTCTCGGAATAAGCTGTGATATCCAATCCTCTATAAGCCGGGATTCAAGGATTATTATCCTATTCTTGAACCTGGACTGATTTGGATATTTCATAGATGGCGAATGTAAGTTTAAGGATCTTATAAAGAACCCGGGAAGAGCAGCTATCAAAGAATAAGGAGAGAGAAAAATGAAGCAGTTGAAAAAGGATTTAGATGGTTTAACTAAAGACCTAAAGAGGCTGCAGAAGAAAACAGAACAAATGGCAAAGAGGCTTAGAAAGCTCGAGATGAGCCAGCGAGCGAAAACAAAAGGGAAAGCAGCCAAGAAGGTTGTTACCAAGAAGCGTCCAGGCAAAAAATCAGTCCAGAAGCGTCCAGGCAAAAAATCAGTCCAGCCCACGGGAATCGATCTTGTCTTTAGCATTATTAAAAGGAGCAAAAAAGGGGTCGGCACCGATAAATTAAAAATGGAAACTGGCTTTGATCGGATAAAAGTGTTCAACACAATCAACGCGCTGAAAACAAAAGGGATGATAAAAAGTGCCGGGAGAGGAATTTATATGAAAGCGTAAGGAATGGGAGATCTCACCGGTATTAGAGCAACTCGCAGTGGAAAATCGACCTGGATTGTCTCTGGTAACGACGTAAAGTATCAAAAGAACCATTCCGGACAGAATATATACAGGAGGATGATAAAATGGATCCCCATATACCCATCGTTTACGAGAACACAGAGAGCCATTGGCAATACAAACGCCTAGACAGAAATCTGAAAAAAGAAGATCCGCCTACAGAGGAAGAACTAAATGAGCTTGGTAAACAAGGGTGGGAACTTTGCGGAATGTTTGAGATGAAGTCTTTAGTGCATTTTTACTTCAAGCGACCTTCGGAATGAGAAGAAAGAGAGATTTGCCATTAAGAGTCAATTGACCGTGAAGAGGGCATTAGGCCGAACCGCTGAACACGTAGATGATTTTGATAAGGTGGAATAGCGGATAGTTGACCCTACAGATATCCAAGGCAAATTCTGATTCCCCCAGACGCTTTTGATTTATTTGG
>JARRRC010000133.1:0-6282 GCA_037381105.1 Desulfobacterales bacterium | reverse complement strand
TTTTTTCTTTATAAAATGGAGAATAAATAAGACTAATGGTATCGCCGATGTGGGACTGATAAAAAACTTGACTCGGCAATGATGCGCTGAAACGGAGTTTGAAAATATTCATCGCTTTATTAAAAGAAAAAGTCGGCTTGAGAAAATAACCACTTTTTTCAGGGGTTACGAAACTCAGCTTAAGCGCCTGGCTTCGCAGCCCGATGGATATCGGGAAAAAACGGGATTCAACCGCCTGATAACTGACATCTATAAATTTGTGAAAGATACCGGATTCCACACAGGAAAAAAGCATTCCTTTGAATCGCCAGTACGGAAAAAACACCAGATCTTTTCCCTCCGGAGCGGCGTTGGGCAGCATATATCGAAAAAAGCGGTCTTGAATCAGGTAAGAATTGACCCGGCAATACTCGCAATAAAAGAGACGGTCGGATTCTTTCAGAATCGCAGGAGCACCGCATTGCGGGCATTGATGTTCAATGAGTAGTTCAGGCATTTACTTGAATTTATGATTCAAATTGTTTGAATTGTCCCGGGCAAAGAGCATAGAGCATAGGGCATAGGGACGGATGGAAGAAGGAAGACCGCTTCGCCAGGAAGAGGGGCGACAGAACGTACCGGTTTTTCTGTCATCTTCCCTCGTCCATCTTCCATTTTCCCTCTGTCCTCAGTCTTCTTTAATCCTTAATCCCTGCCCCTTAATCCCTAATCCTCAATCCTTGATCCTTTAATCCTGAGCAGCGACTGCTTTCAGCTTTGAGCTTTGAACTTACAGCTTCTCGCCGCACTGATTGCAATACATTGCCCCATCGACATTTTCGCTATTGCATTTTGAACAAATTACGGGTTTTGATTTTTCTTCCGCAGGGTGTCCGCATCGAGAACAGAATTTAGCGCTGGGTGTCAGATTTTTGCCGCATTTTACACACTGTTTAAAAACAAGCTGCTGATGCCCGCAATAGGGGCAGAATTTTGCTTCCGGCGGAATAAAATTTTTACAATCAGGACATGAAGACATGTGTTGGGTATCGGTTTGTCGGGCTTGAGGCTGAATCCCCGCAAAATACTGCGAGAACATGGCCGGCATCATCAATCCGAGTCCCATACCCATTCCGGCACCTGCACCGCCTTCGGCTGCCGAAGCTTTTTCCATGGCCATGGCCGCCTTCAGCTGCATCAGTTTATTCATGTCATCGAAAACTCCCATTCGACTCCGGTCGTCAATGGCCTGCTGAACCTCCGGCGGAGGTGTGATGGCATTGACGTACAAATGGGTAATGCCGATACCGAAATTACTGAAATCCTTTTGGACGCGCTTGAGCATGTTCTCGGACAACTCATCGTATCTCGAGGGAAGATTCAAGATTGAATCGATGGTTTCACCCATGTAGTCGTTGAATCTTGAGACAATGACCCGATTCAAATACTCATCGATCTCCCGGGTTGTATAAATTCCCTGGGTGCCCACAAGATTGTTGATAAACAATACCGGCTGCATCACTTGAAGGTTGAAAACGCCAAAAGCTCTGAGCCTTATCAAACCCAGTTCGGAATCTTTAAATGCAACCGGGTCACGAGTTCCCCATTTCAAATTGGTAAACACCTTTAGATTGAGAAAATAGACTTCCGCCCTCAAGGGACTGCTAAGCCCCCACGGCAAGCTGAGAATTTTTGTTAAAATAGGTATATTGGCGGTTTTAAGGGTATGTCTTCCCGGTCCGAAGGCATCCAGGGCTTTACCCTTGTAAAAAAAGACGGCGGCCTGGCTTTCCCTTACCGTAAGCTGAGCACCGTATTTGATTTCACCGGATCCTTTTTGAGGAAGTCGATGAAGCAGTTCTTTTCCGGTGTCATCGAACCACTCGAGATTTTCCATAAAAACAATATTGTTTGTGCCCATTTGTTTCATCTCCGTAAAAAAATAATATTGGTAATATTTCCGTGTCATGCAACAAAGATGCCAAAAGGATGTCGGAAAATAAGCGTTCGGTGTTGACAAAATTGTTAAAATTTAACATTCTTCCGAAAGCTTCATTTCACCATTTTAGACAGTGTCCATCCATAAATGAGGATTTTTGTTCAAGATCAAGGCATGCGATAAAAATAACCACAGGCATATAAATGATATTCCGAGGATTATTTTTTGAGCATAACACAGGGATTGGGCAAAAAGACCATTTATGGATGGACACTAAAGAGGCTCCACATGGACTTATGGCAACTCAATATTTTCTGTAAAGTCGTAGAATTGAAGGGTTTTTCAAAGGCTGGAAATGCCGTCCACCTTTCTCAGCCCACGGTCAGCAGCCACATCAAAGATCTGGAAAATCATTTTGAATGCCAGCTCATCGACCGTCTGGGTAAAAAAGCGGTTCCCACCAAAGCCGGTGAACTGTTATACCGCTATGCGCACAAGCTTATCACCTTGCGTGATGAAGCGGAGTCTGCAATGGCCGAATTCCACGGAAAAATCAAAGGCCGTCTGTTGATCGGAGGCAGCACCATTCCCGGAGGATATATTCTTCCCGAACACATTGGTGCGTTTACGGCAGATTACAGCCGCGTTTCTATTTCCCTGGTGATCGGCGACACCGATAAAATCATTCAGGACGTCCTCTCCGGGTTCCTGGAGCTTGGGATCGTCGGTGCCGAAACATATGACAAAAACATACATCAGGAAAAATTGATCGAGGATGAAATGAAACTTATCGTCACTTCCGATCACAAATGGGCATCAAGAAAAACGATCCGTCCCGAATTGTTGTATGAAGAACCATTTATTATTCGTGAGCCGGGTTCAGGAACGCTGAAATCGATTAAACAAAGCTTTAAGAAAATAAACCGCACCATTGAAGATTTAAATATTATCGCGGAAATGGGAAGTACGGAAGCCGTTATTCAAGGGATAAAAAGCAAAGTTGGGGTATCGATCCTTTCCACCAT
This sequence comes from Desulfobacterales bacterium, assembly GCA_037381105.1. Classification (GTDB taxonomy): domain Bacteria; phylum Desulfobacterota; class Desulfobacteria; order Desulfobacterales; family UBA11574; genus UBA11574. The sequence goes on along the minus strand of JARRRC010000133.1, from coordinate 3,339 downwards.
CGCCGTAGCAGAAGAATTAAAAGCAGGAACCTTAAAAGCATTGACCGTTAAGAAGCTGAATTTGAAACGAAATTTTTATCTGATAACGCATAAGCACCGGAGCCCGTCGCCGTTGTGCAAGGCCTTTATCGCGTTTCTCAAAAATAAATTTACCCTAACCTGAGCGTATTTCCCTACAAGTTAAAAGTGCCGAAGGTGATCTAAAATGCCTATTTACCCCGGATTAAGCGGGGTAGTTATGGCGTCGCTCGCGCAGCGCGGGCGCTTGCGCAGCGTGTCGCTCCACTGATTTTATATAACAGGCAGAATTCCTTAACCCTGCCCGAACCCGTAGCACTGTTTTAAAAGCTTCCGTGTTGAAGCGCTCACGTTTTCCGAGTCCATATCTTTGGATGAAATCCATCTCACATCAGCAGCATCATCCCCGGCCCTGATCTCTCCGCTGATATAATCCGCAGCAAGATCTACGATCACGTAGTGAAATTTAATGCGACCGTTTTTATCCCGCTCAACCACATCAAAAGTATAAATGGGTTTTCCCGCTTGAATCAAGATCCCGGTCTCTTCTGTGATTTCTCTTTGGGCGGCCTCCTGAAGGGTCTCTCCCAACTCAACACATCCTCCGGGAATGGCCCACTGGCTTTCAGCCGGCGGTTTTCCCCGCAAGACCAGCAACACCTTGCCTTATTTAAAAACGACAGCGCCCACCGCCACCCTGGGGTGATCCGGATAACGGCCGTTTAAATTTGTGTTTGAATGGTTCATGGTTTGTTCTTTAATTTTATTGTTAGAGGGTTAGGATCGTTATGATCGTTTAGATGGTTCGGATCGTTCAGACCGTTTGGATCGTTGATAATGTTGAATGAGTTCTATTGGTTAATGGGCAGAGAGCAGAGAGCAGAGGGCATAGAGGGTAACTTGATCTCCGACTTCTGTCTTCCTTTATCCTTTATCCTTTATCCTTTATCCTTTCAGCTTTCAGCCTTGAGCTTTGAGCTTTTTCAAATACACCAGCGATCGATCTGAATTTAAGTATGGGAGCGCATATCTTTTCACCTGCAATTCAAATCGCTCTGTATTTTCGTTATTCGCGCCACATCTTCTTTTATTCACGGTGGAACGCAGCATATGGATATCGTGGTCGGATATATTTCCACTCATGGCGATAATAACGCCGTCTTTATGGAGAAAAGGAATGGCTGTCCGCACGAAGGCGGTCATGGAAGAAAGTGCCCGGCTGATAATGACGTTAAAATGCCGGACAGTCACCGGATTTTCGGCGAAATCCTCCGCACGAATATGAAAAGCATATATGTTTTCAAGTCCGAGCGTCCGGATCATATGTTTTAAAAAGTTGACTTTTTTACGGGAACCATCGATCAGGGTGACAGGAACTGACGGCAAACATATCTTTATAGGGATTCCGGGAAATCCGCCGCCGGACCCAATGTCAAGGAGAGACGCATTGGGAGAAATATCCGGAACCGGTGCCATGGAATCCAAAAAATGTTTGACGGCAACTTCCATTGGATCGGTAATCGCGGTGAGATTGATCTTCCGGTTCCATTTGATCAGCTCAAGGGCATGAATCGAAAATTTTTCTATTTCCCGACTGTCGATCCGAATGCCAAGACTTTTTGCACCTTCATAGATCATATTCCGCCATTTTTCGGATCCTATCTTCATCATTTAACTCTAGTTGCATTTTTATTGACCTGAATGTTGCAGGTTGATATCGTTATTGAAATTTACGCTGAAATTCTAAAAGGAGCCAAACATGAAAATCATACACTATTCTGAAGCCGAACCCAAGCATTTCAATGCAGAGAATGTCAAAGGCGTTACCGGCCGCGTCGTCATCGGAAAATCCGACGGCGCAGAAAATTTTTGCATGCGCGTTTTTGAACTGTCTGAAAACGGCTACTCCCCGAAGCATTCACACGAATGGGAACATGAAATCATCGTCCATTCCGGAAACGGTGAAGTATTTTCAAAGGGCAAATGGGCACCGGTCGGCAAGGGGCATATTATTTTTATACCCGGCAATGAAGATCACCAAATTAGAAACTCAGGTAAAGATCCCCTGGTTTTTGCCTGTTTAATTCCTTCAGGGGCTCCGGAATTGTAAGGCTTTTTATGGCGATCTCTTCTTCATGAAAGCTACAGTCCACCCCTTTTGAAATATGATCTCTTCATTTATACTTAATTATTTACATTAAGTTATAATGTATAATGACTTGTAATTTTAATCTAATCATAGTATTCGGTTCATTTATAATAAATCCGTTTTTATGCCAGCCATGAAACAGACACACAGAAATCCGCTGGTTACGGTGGATATCATCATAGAGATCAACAATAAGATTGTTCTCATCGAACGGTTAAATCCGCCTTATGGATGGGCCCTTCCCGGCGGTTTTGTCGATTACGGCGAATCGCTGGAATCATCCGCCGTCAGAGAAGCCAGAGAGGAAACCTCTCTTGAGGTCATCCTTAAAGAACAGTTTCACACCTATTCGGATCCGGACCGCGATCGCCGACACCATACCATCACAACGGTTTTTATCGGAAAAGGGATCGGTGCCCCTAAACCGGCTGATGATGCAAAACGTCTTGGACTTTTTTCAAAACATGATCTTCCGACCCCCATTGTATTCGATCATCATAAAATTATAAGGGATTATTTTCGATATAAAGACGGTGAATCTAAAGAAACTGTTTTCTCATTGAGCCCTAACGTTGCATAAACAACATGGCAAAAGGAGGATTAGCTATTCGAGTATCAAACAAAAGGATAATTTAGCGATAAATTATTCTCTATTGCTCAGGCCCGGTTCGCGCTTAACGGGTGCTTAAACACAAGTTTCAGTCGATTGGGAAAAGACACACGCCGTCGCGGAGCGGTCTTGTGTATTTTGGGATACATTTAAATTGCCATAGCCAACCGCCAACGATGGTATGATTTTTGCTGTTATTGAACAAATCGGCGTGTTTTGAAAAGCTTTCAGGAGGACCACGATGAAAACTTCCAAAACAGCTGGATTCTTCAGACCCTTTGAAGAACTCAAAGAACTGATTGAAAAAAAGACCTTGAATCCCGGGCCTTCAGGAACACCTGAACTGCACTCTACCACATACAAACATACAGGTGCATTACGCGAATAACTTATTGCATTTGATGTGATTTTTGCTTTATCTAACGTATACCAACTCATATATCGTGGAATAGTATCTAATGCCAAAAAAATCAATGAAACTGAGAGTATAAAAGAGATAAAAATTGTGGTAACTATTTTATAAGGAAGAGATTTTCCTTCTGCATTAAGTATATATATTTTT
>JARRRC010000132.1:0-9768 GCA_037381105.1 Desulfobacterales bacterium | reverse complement strand
CCAATTCGGAGAGATTGAGTCCCCCGTTGACCAAGACCTTCATGCCGCTGGTACCGCACGCTTCCCAGGGGCGCCGGGGTGTGTTGATCCATACATCCACTCCTTGCACCAGACGTTCGGTCAACAGCATGTCATAGTCGCTAAGGAAGATGACATGGCTGCGCGCTTCGGTGCTGCGGATAAATTGGATCCATTCCCGAATCATTGCCTTTCCGGGTTCGTCCGCCGGATGCGCTTTGCCGGCAATGATCAACTGAACGGGACGGCGGCGGTCCATCAGCAGGCGCAATAGCCTCTGGGGATCGTGAAGCAAAAGATTGGGTCGCTTGTAAGTCGCGAAACGACGCGCAAAGCCCATGGTCAAAACATCCGGATCGAACAGCTGCCCTGCTCGGTCAACTTCATCGGCAGGGACGCCCGAAGTAATGAGTTGTTGGGTCAACCGTTTGCGTGTATAATTGATAAGCGCCTGACGACATGCACTGCGCATATGCCAGAGGCGGTCATCGGGCTGGTTGCGAATCGCGCGTTCCAAATTTTCATCAACCTGCACCCAGCACCCTTTGCCGCAGAATTGGGTGAACAGATCATCGGACTCAGCCGAATCCCAGGTCGGCACATGCACTCCGTTGGTGACATGGCCCACCGGCACCTCGTCCAAGGGCCAGCGCGGGAACAGCGGCTGAAAAAGACGCCGGCTGACCTTGCCGTGCAGGCGGCTCACCGCATTGACCGCGCCGCTCCCTCGGATGGCCAAATAAGCCATGTTGAAATCCTCATTGGAATCGTTTGGGTTTTGTCGGCCCAGAGCCAACAGGTCGCGCAGCGTAATCCCGAGCTGTTCCTGGGCATAGCCTGTCAGGTATTGGCCTATGAGTGAAGGCGTGAAGCGATCGAAACCTGCCGCCACCGCTGTATGTGTTGTAAAAAGGTTTCCGGCCCGGGTGGCGGCTAATGCGACATCGAAGGGTTGTTGGGTGGCCTGCATGAAGCTGTGTGCCCGCTCCAAAACGGCAAAGGCCGCATGGCCTTCATTTAGATGACAGACCTCCGGGTGAATGTCCAAAGCTGCCAGCAGGCGCCACCCGCCGATGCCCAAAACCAACTCCTGCTTCAAGCGCAGCTCCGGTCCTCCCCCGTAAAGTTCGCTGGTAATGCCTCGGTGGGCCGGAAAGTTGGCCGCATCATTGCTGTCCAGCAGGTAGACCTTTATCCTGCCGACCTGTACTTGCCAGGCCCTCAGCCAAAGATTGTAACCGGGTAACGCGATTTTCAGCCGCAGCCATTCCCCATTGGGTTCGCGCACGGGCGTAATGGGCAATTGCCCCGGATCGTTATAAGGGAACAGGGCCTGTTGGGTTCCGTCACTGGTGATCACCTGCCGGAAATAGCCTTGCTGATACAGCAGTCCCACGCCGATCACTGGAATTCCCAGATCGCTGGCTGCCTTGAGCTGATCGCCGGCCACGTTGCCAAGTCCTCCCGAATAGATGGGAAGCGCTTCACTGAGCATGAATTCCATGCTGAAATATGCGACACTTGTCATCGGCGACTGTACATGGTTTTGCTGAAACCATGCCGGCGCTTCGGCGTTGTCTCGCTTGGCCTGGACGAGTTGTTCCACCTCTTTGAGAAAAACCGGATCGGATAAAACGCGCTGGAGCTGATCCCGCGATACGGTCTGCAGCACCACCCATGGGTTGTGCGTTAGCTCCCACAAATCCGGATCAAGTTGGCGCCAGATCTCGTCGGCGAAGTGGTTCCATGACCACCGCATATCCAAAGCCAGTTCAGCCAGCTTATCGAACCCTTCGATTTCGGTGGGGAAAAAGGCATATATGGGATTGATGATTCTTGTTTGGTTGCTCATAATGAGTCCTCCGGTCGGCACGTTCGATCATCGCGTAAATAAATTTAAATATAGTTATCATTAAAGTGACTTAATCCGTTCTAATTACGTCCAAATGCCACTATGAAATTAATGAAGCTCTCCGAAGCCCCGTTGAATCGGGAACTCGGTTTTACTCCGACAAGCTGTGGAGACTCCGGGAGAAGGCGAATAGATAAAAAATATGTTGGTTACAAATATGCTATTTACTGCTTTGCCCTTTGAGTCGGCGTGTCCATTGCACCAGGCTTTGGAGCAATTGGGAGATGAGTTCCCGGGAGGTGCCATCAACCAGGTTTCCGTCGGCGTCGAACCGCTCCGTGGCATTTGAGATCATGACTTCGGGTTTGTTTATCGGATACATGTTCAAATAGACACAGCACTGCCGCAGATGATATTGAGCGCGGGCCGAGCCCAGAGTGCCGATAGAGGCGCCCATGATGGCCGTCGGCTTGCCGTCCCAGACGCTGTCTCCATATGGGCGAGAGGCCCAGTCGATGGCGTTCTTCAGCACGCCGGGTATCGAGTAGTTGTACTCGGGCGTCACGAATAAAATTGCATCGGCATCCCGCACGCGGGTTTTCAGTTCAACAACTTTCTTTGGCGGGTTCTGTTCCTCATCCTGATTGAAGCCCGGAATTCCATCCAGTTCGAAGATCTCTATCAGCGCATTTTCCGGCCGGAGAGATTTGGCCGCGCGCAACGCTGAACGGTTGTATGAACCCTGCCGTAGGCTGCCGGCTATTCCAAGGATATTTACCTTGTCCATTTTTGATTCCTTTCTTTTTCTACGATATGTATCAGCCGAAGTTTAAAGGATAAGACGCCTGCTATGGTGTAAAAACTTGAAACAATATTCTATGCTTTATAGATATCTCCGGGACGCGGGGCAGGTCTTGGATTGTTTTCAGGGAAAGCGGCGTATGCTATATATAGGTGTTTTCATGTGGGGATTTCCCACATCGTCCTGATGCGTAAACCTAATTATGATTAGGATCTTTGTCAAGACCGGTTTTCCAATGTCTCGACCACAGAGATATATTTTTCATGAATCATTTTTCTATCGAACTCCCAAAACTCATCGAGCATGGCCTGGTCTTCCTGTTCGGAAAAATACCCCCTTGCGGCAGGGAAGAAGACCTTGTCTTCCTTCTCGATATGTTTTGGATAAAAGTCAGCCAGCGAACGAAGACCGGACACGATTTCTGACAAAGCGCCTGTGACCCCATTTCGATATTGGTTGTTGGCTTCTATGAGGTCCTTGGTTATTTTTCGACCCAGAACATGCTCCTCAATCAAGTCATTCATCAAGCGTCGATCCTTTTCAGCCATTTTTCTTTCTTTAAGATCTCTGAAGAGGATATCTTCCTCTTTCCCGTGATGAGTCCTGTCGGCATATGTACGGATAAAGTCAACCGTTATGTCAATCCATACCGGATCGACCTTCTCTTCTTTCTCGACTTGTGTCAGAAACCGGTCGATGATCCCAATCATTCGCTCAATCAAACGGTGTTCTATCATAAGCGGTGCACGCGCCTGCATCTTTAACCTCCTTTAAGTATGACTTTAATTTGGGAAGCAGGCCGAATCATTTCAAACAGATCCGTGACCCTGCAGTATCCGTAACCTCCCAGTCGGCCGACGGGCTTGAGTTTTGCCAGGTCGATTTTGTCTCCTCCGAACAAAACAGATTCATCTACGTGAATGTGTACGACCCGTCCGATGACCACGTTGCCCGCCCCGGGTTGATCTCCCACCGCATAGATATGGACCACCTTACATTCGTAATGGATGGGGCTTGCGGCCACGCGCGGGGGCCGTACCACCGTAGATGGACTTGTTCTCAAACTGCTGATCTCGAATTCGTTTACTTCGGCGGGCAGGTCGGTAGAGGTCAGGTTCATCGCCTCAGCCAAGTCCTCCGTGACGATATTCACGACAAACTCGCCGGTAGCTCTTGCGTTGCGAAGGGAGTCCTTTTGTTGGCGGTCTTCAATACGCACACTGGGACAAAATAACACATGGGGCGGATTGGCGCACACAGCATTGAAGAAAGAAAAGGGAGCCAGGTTCGGCCGTCCGGCCGAGTCCACAGTTGAAATCCAACCGATCGGGCGCGGCACAACCGAGCCGATCAGGAGTTTGTAGACCGATTGCCATGGCAGGTCTTCAGGTGCAACTTCCATAGCTTCGACTTCCTTTCATTAGAGGGTGGTGCGGGTTAAGATTCTCCTGCATTCAACCTTTGTATTTGATAAAAGTCCCTTGCTTATACTCCTCAAAAGCGGTTCGCAATTCATCCCGCGTATTCATAACGATGGGACCATACCATGCCACGGGTTCACCAATGGGCTTGCCGGAAATCAGGAGGAATCTGACTTGCTGCTCCTCGGTAAGAACCGTTATTTCGTCGCCGTCACTAAAAAGCACAATCGTCCCATTGCCGATAAAAGGATCACGTTGAATGTCAAAGTAATTTATTCCTTCCACTTCGTAAGTAAAAGGATTTTTCTCCTCGCAAAAATACCCCCGGCCGTCGATTACATAAGCAAAGACCGTATGGCCCTGTTTTGTGGGGTGTCTGAAATCAGAACCTGAAGGAACGGTAACATCGATATATTCAGGATCAATCACAATATCCTGTACCGGGCCTTTAATGCCGGATACTTCACCGGATATGATCTTGATAATCGTACCATCTGCGAGTTTGACTTCGGGTATTTGATCTTCAACAACATCCCGATACCGCGGATCCATCATTTTTTGCCTGGACGGCAGGTTGGCCCAGAGCTGAAATCCGTACATCCTGCCGTTTCCGTCACCTTTCGGCATTTCCTGGTGAATGATCCCGCTTCCGGCTGTCATCCATTGTACATCCCCCGAGCTGATAATTCCTTTGTTTCCAAGACTGTCACCATGTTCTACATCCCCTTTCAGAACATAGGTGATGGTTTCGATGCCGCGATGAGGATGCCATGGGAAACCTTTTATATAGTGGTCCGGTTCGTCGGAACGAAAATCATCCAGAAGCAGAAAAGGATCGAACACGGGAACTTCACTGAATCCAAACACCCTTTTGAGGTGAACGCCGGCACCTTCAATCGTCGGCTTGCTTTTGAAGACTTTACGGATTTTTCGAGTGGCAGGCATCTGAATATCCCTCCTTTATGAAAACCCGGCGATTCCATCGAAAAAGTTAAAAATTCGACAAATTGTTTTCCGATATTGACATCAAACCCAGAAAGCTGGCAAATCACGTTAAAACTTTGATCGGTTGATCCGTCTAACCTCTCTTTTCCGCTACAAAAACAGGATCATAAGGCCTCATCTAACAGGTGATTCTTTGGTTGTTTCATGCCTTATGGAACGCGGCGCAGATCTTGGATTCTCAGCAGGGGAAACGCCGTATGGCATATGGGGGGTCATGGGGGGACTTCCCTCATCGTCCTAATTTTTAATCTTAATGATGAATAAATTTTTTGTCAAGATATTCCATTTAGTGCGCATATTTGTCTCCAGCTCTGAACGAACGCGCGCTGGAGAACAGATTTTTCAAAATCATTCTACAAAACCCCAACATATCAAAATAAAAAAGAATTCCCGATTAAGCTCGTGTGCTTTTTTCTTGCCATAAAAACGCAACTCCTCGCTTACCCAGGATGTAGTCATCAAATATCGTTGAAGCCGGTTTGTCCGCCATACCGAGACACACAAAGAGTGGCATCAAATGCTCTTCGCGGGGGTGACAGTAGCGCGCCGAAGGGGCTTTCTGCCACTCGATCAGAAGTTGTTCGCGCTCAGACTGGGATATTGGGCCGGCACATACCTCGATCAGCCAATTTTGGAAAGCGTCATTGGCCGGATCCGGCGTATGAATTCCTTGGTTAGAAAATTCTCTCATGTTGTGGAATGAAAATCCGGATCCGATCACCAGGATATTCTCATACATCAATCCCCGCAATGCTTTGCCAAGGGCTATATGTGCCGTCGGATTAAGACCGCGTAATAGCGAAAGCTGCAGTGAAGGAATATCGGCTTGAGGGTACATCAGTTTCAGTGGGATGAATAAGCCATGGTCAAATCCCCGCTGAGGATCAAGGCGGGCCGTTATATTATTTTTAAGCAGTAAACCGGCTATCCTATTCGCAAGCTCGGGGCTTCCGGGAGCCGGATAATTGATTTCATAGGCTTCATCAGGGAAACCATAATAATCGTAAAACATGGGAGGACGATGATTCAGCATTACAGTCTCTTCATCGAATCGTTTTCGACATTGTTTTTCAATTTTAAGATGGATTTGCCATGAACACCTTACTTGAGTTCATCGGCGGCGATATGCGAACCGGCTAATAAATTTGTTATAAAAAATCTACCAGAGTTTATACTAACGGTTTGATCCCGCTCACTTATCTTACTAAAAAAACGATCAAAAGAGAAAACCCACATAAATAATCCCGGTCCAAAATTTGTATGATTAACGAGATTGGTTCTAAGAATAAGTGATCTATTTGATGATTTCGAAGCCATAATACCCATTTTAAAAAAAGTAAGTGGGGTTACACCTATGTTGTTTTCTTTATAACGTTGGAGCTGAGAAATGCACCGGCTACGGTGCATCTTTCTCCAGCGACTTGTTGGGTTGTAATATTTTTCTTGACACCAAGCCAACCTTGATGTACATTATTATGTACATGTACAGGAGGTGCCCAATGGATGCAATAACTTATACGACTGCCCGGCAGAACCTTGCGAAAACAATGGAGAAAGTTTGCCAAGATCATTCACCGATCATCATAACACGCAAGAAAAACGACTCCGTGGTCATCATGTCCCTTGAAGACTACACGGCTCTTGAGGAAACAGCTTTTCTCTTGCGTTCCCCCAAAAATACCCGACGATTAATAGAATCCATCGTCCAACTCGGCGAGGGAAAGGGAACTGAAAGGGATCTTGCCGAGTGAAGCTGATCTTTTCCGATCATGCATGGGAGGACTATCTTTACTGGCAAAAGAACGACAAGAGAGTCCTCCGACGGATTAACAATCTAATCAAGGAGATCAAGCGCAATCCCTTTGAAGGAATCGGCAAACCCGAACCTTTGAAACATGCGCTTTCTGGTTACTGGTCGCGACGAATAAACGACGAACACAGAATCGTTTACAAACCAACGCCCGACGAAATTCTTTTAGCCCAGTTACGTTACCACTACTGATTAAATCACCCATTTCTGAAACCCAACGGGCGCTTCATCGGCGCGGCTTTAGATGCGTTTGTCTGCAAGCGCAATGTTATCTCACAAATTTATAAACCCAGAGTAAATGTTATTGCTCCAGTAACCTGATTTAGTTTTTCAGGTGAGAGAGCTGTGATTAGTGAACCTATTTTTCCTATTGATACGGTTTGGATATGGTCAAAATTGATTGCGCAATCTCTTGGCATGCCATCATTTTTGGACAAGAATACCTCACTTGGGATGTCACGTACCGCAGTAGTTATTGGTGCTACAGTAACTTCGCCAAGATATTCCAAGATAGAATCCCTGGAAAGAATCAAGACGGGGCGTTTTTTGTCGGGGTGTTTGAACTTGTACCACCGGATTTCTCCTCTTTTCATTTATCCCCCCAGTCCTGCTCTTTCTCCCATACACTGAATTCATCTTTGCTCACAGGATGCCGTTCATACCCTTTACGGTGTTCAGCTTCAAGGTGCTTGATATAATAGCGGTTTACAGCCTCCCTCAAAGCATCACGTGTAAACGCTGAACGTGTTGTTTGCAGTTCTTTAACAAGTTTGTCCACCGTTTCAACAAGCTCGTCATCCAATGTCATCTGTATTGTCCTCATAAATATCCCCTATTTCAATGTGGATTAATATAAATATTATAATCCACATATAAAAGATTGTCAAGTATCGAAGGATAGCCAATTAACATTCGATTTCAGAGATAACGAATAAGAATTTTTGCGTCGGCTTCGTGCCGCAAAAATTCTTATTCGTTCTAATCGTTTCCCGAACCCGGTCCAAAAGCCGCGGCTTTCCGGTTTTGGAAAGATCATCATTCATGATTGAGTCGCCCGATGTTTTTTTAAAAACAGTATCTGGTTTACGAGACAGGCAAAAATAAAAACAAACGGAACTAAATATTCAATGCAACAGGCCTGCCAAAAATCATATTATTGATATCATTTATAATTCATTTTTCGAGTGGTTTAGAGTGCACAGTTTTCTGTGCAGTGGCGCACAGTTTTTTGTGCATTTTATCAATCAAATTGATGGAGGTCTTGTTCAGGTGCCAGGTGCCAGGTGTCGGAAGGCAAAAGGCCAGATATCAGAGGACAGAGGTTCGGCTCGCGGGTCATGTGAATTGCAGATCTTCCCCTCCCAAGCAAATATACCACATTGTGGTTATTTTTCTCTTGACTTCATCATTTTTATACACATGTTTATGGGAATACTTAGGACTGTGCCCATACATAATTGGTCTTTTTGTCAAATCTCTGATCTTGCCTTGCCTGCTCTATGAAACCTTTGAACTGTTTGATTGGCGTGAAACACTAAATGAAAGGATGGCCACCATGAAAATACAATCAAATGAAAAAATTAAAAAGCTCAAAGACAATGTGAAGGGTCAAATAGTTCATCCCGATGATCCGAATTATAACAAAGTCCGGGAAATATGGAATGCCATGATTGATCGCCGTCCGGCGGTCATTGTACAGTGCGCAGAGGCTGATGATGTTCCCCATGCAATCTCTTATGCCCGTGACAATGGATTGGAGATATCCATCAGAGGCGGTGGACACAACATCGCAGGGAGCGCTTTGTGCGACAATGGCGTTATGATCGATTTATCCAATATGAAAACAGTAAGCGTCGATGCACAAAAAAGGCGTGCTCATGTCGAACCCGGTGCCACGCTCGGCGATTTTGATAAAGCAGTACAGGCCCATGGACTGGCAACACCTGTTGGAATTAATTCAACCACTGGGATTGCAGGACTGACCCTTGGCGGCGGTTTTGGATGGTTGACGCGTAAATACGGTATGACGATCGATAATCTTGTCTCCGCGGAAATCGTAACGGCGGATGGGAAAAATATGCGGGTTTCAAAAGATGAAAACACGGATCTGTTCTGGGCGATTCGAGGCGGCGGCGGCAATTTCGGCGTCGTCACCCGGTTCGAATTTGCGCTCTATCCTGTGGGACCTGAAATTTTGGCTGGATTGCTGGTTTTCCCGCTCAACCAGGCAAAGCAGGTGTTCGAAAAGTTTCGCGAATTTGTAAAATCAGCGCCTGAGGAATTCAATGCATTCGTCATTCTTCGCAAGGCTCCGCCTTTGCCTTTTCTTCCCGAGGATGTTCATGGCAAAGAAGTTATTGTACTGGCCATCTTCTATGCAGGCGATATCGCAGAAGGCGAGAAGCTGATCGATCCTTTGCGAAGTTTCGGAAACGCTTACGGTGAACACATCGGTGCTCAGCCGTACGCGCAGTGGCAGCAGGCTTTTGATCCATTGCTCGCGCCCGGCGCAAGGAACTATTGGAAATCCCACAACTTAACCGAGCTACGTGATGGCTTGCTGGATTCTATTATCGAATTCGCAGGCAAGCTCCCTTCACCTCATTGCGAGATACTTGTTGGACTTCTATCAGGCGCAGCCAATCGTGTTCCATCCAATGCCATGGCATACGGTCATCGGGATGCAAAGTTTGTCGTAAATGTGCATGGCCGCTGGGACGAGGCTTCGCAGGATGAAACCTGTATTGCATGGGCACGTTCGTTTTTTAAAGCGTCTGCGGTCTTTGCTTCTGCCGGCGCCTATGTGAACTTCATGACCGGAGACGAAGCTGACCGGGTGGCTGCGGCATATGGCGTGAAC
>JARRRC010000131.1:0-6524 GCA_037381105.1 Desulfobacterales bacterium | reverse complement strand
CAAGGTATTTTTTGATGTTGTCATATATCCACCGTCCCCTCTCGATGGCGGTCACAATCGTTGCAAAATTGTCATCGGCTAAGATCATATCAGATGCTTCCTTGGTCACTTCCGTTCCCGTGATCCCCATGGACACTCCAATGTCGGCATGTTTTAGAGCCGGCGCGTCATTAACACCATCTCCGGTCATCGCGACGACCTCCCCTTTCTTCTTCCATGCCCTGACAATTTTCAGCTTATCCATGGGTGATACCCTGGCATAGACGGTGACTCGAGAAACGATTTTTTCTAACGCTTCATCAGCCATATTCTCTAACGCTTCACCCGTCAAAACAACATCACCCTTATTATGAATGCCCATCTCTTTGGCTATGGCCAAGGCCGTAAGCTTATGGTCTCCTGTGATCATAACGGGCTTGATGCCCACCTGCTTGCAGATCTGAATGGCTTCAATGGCTTCTCCCCTGGGAGGATCCATCATTCCTGCAAGGCCAAGAAAAACCATGTCCTTTTCAGAAAATTCTTCTGTATTTTCTGCTGGATCAGAACATTCTTTATAGGCGAAACCAAGCACCCTTAAGGCGGATTCAGCCATTGTTTCATTGATCTTAAAAATTTCCTTTTTTTCTGTCTCCTGAAGCACCCGAATTTTCCCGTCATCCATAATGTAGGAGCATCTCTCCAGCACCCTTTCAGGCGCTCCCTTCATGAAGCCCAGTCGCTTTCCCTCTTTCGTTTGATGAATGGTCGTCATCCTCTTTCTCTCGGAACTGAATGGAATCTCCTTTATTCTCGGATTTTCAAGTCTTACCTGTTGTTGATGCAACCCGGCTTTGGTTGAGACCACAATCAGAGCACCTTCGGTGGGATCGCCCTTAATGGTCCATTTGTCTTCTTTTTTATCCAAGACAGCATCGTTACAAAGGAGTCCACATATGAGAAGTTTTTGAATCGATTCACTCTGTGTGACAGATATCGTTTTGGAGCCTCTGAATTCTCCCACAGGTGCGTATCCTGCTCCCGTGACATCGATTATACCGGATGACACGAATATTTTTCTGACCGTCATTTCACCCTTTGTAAGGGTTCCTGTTTTATCCGAGCAGATTACAGTGGTGCATCCAAGGGTTTCCACCGCCGGCATTTTCCTGACCAAGGCGTTTCGTTTCGCCATCTGGCGCATTCCAACTGCAAGTGCACCTGTAACAATGGCTGCAAGCGCCTCTGGGACAGCAGCCACCGCAAGGGCGATTGCAAACATTACCACTGTGATAATATATGACGGATTAATGATTCCCCCTAAAGCTTCTCTGACGATACTAATCCCTGCCACAAGCAAACATACACCGAGGGCGATGATGCCGAACCATTTTCCGATCTCTTCCGTCCTCTTTTCCAAGGGTGTTTTTTCATTCTTTACGGCGGTCACTTCTTCGGCGATTTTACCAAACTCGGTATTCATACCAGTGGAAGTTACCACGGCTTTTCCCCTTCCATAGGAGACAGTGGTTCCGGTAAAGATCATATTTTTCCGGTCGCTGACACGCACCATCTCAGGTAAAGAGACGATGTCCTTGTCCACGGGCATCGATTCCCCGGTGAGAGGGGCCTCATTACATCTTAAGGAATGGATTTCCACCAGCCTTGCGTCTGCAGGAATTCGATCCCCTGTTTCGAGAATTAATATATCTCCCGGAACGAGCTCTTTTGTTTGAATCTCTTCTTCCCTGCCTTCCCTTAGGACGGAAATCGTCGGCGAGAGCATCTTCTTCAGTGCCTCAAGAGCACGTTCTGCCCGATATTCTTGAATAAATCCCAGGACTCCGACGAAGATGACGATGATTCCTATGATGATCGCATCGATCACTTCGCCGACAAAGGCGGATAGCACAACGGCAATCAGAAGGATGATGATAAGGATATTTTTGAATTGATTGAAGAAAACGGTAAGGGTTGAAACTTTTTCCTCTTTTTTTAGTTCATTAAAACCGTATTGTTCTTGCCGTTTCCTCACCTCATCTTTTGATAAGCCTCGACGGATATCCGTATTTAGTGCTTCCAATACATGAGCAACTTCCATTGAATGCCAGATGTCTGTTGTCATAAAACCTTCTGGTTATGAGATTTTCAAGGGATTTTTTAATATTCTTTACTAAAGTTTCGCACCCTAAAATAGCTAAAAAGTCTCTGGCACCTCAGGCCAAAAGTCCCGCCCGATGGCGGGATTAAGGTAAAATATTTCTCTGTCGCATGATCGGACGGCGCCAAAATAAAAAACCGAGATATCTGCTTATATATCAGCTCGTTATACTGTTGGCCTTCCCGGGGTGCTTCATTTTTGTCAGGGGTGCTGTAAATCGAGGCCTGTCAACTTGAATCATTCGGTTCTAAACGGCGGTTTGAGGGATTAGCAGCAAACCGGTATTGCCGATAGGAATTGAACCCCGAGCGAACATTCCGGTCCCGTATGGTTATTGCGGAGTCAATTAAGATCAAAGGCGCCGGACAGAATTTATTGAAATTCCGTGTTAATGGTTCCGGCAGCCAGTGCCAGCTCAATGCGAGCCACTTTGTAATCGTGAAGCGCTCTGAAATAGCGGGTTTTTGCCTGTTGGCGGGCCAGCTCTGAATCCAGAAGGCCAACGATCGTCAACAAACCGTTTTGATATCGATTTTTTACAATACGCAACCCTTCTTCAGCCTGATCCACTGCGATTTTCGCCACCCGTATCTGCTCCCGTGCGCTTTGGGCTTTTAGAAAAGCTTCCCGGACTTGGACTTGAATCCCCAGTTCCATGCTGTTTTGTATTTCCCGGACCCTTGACAGCAAAGATTTTGCGGCCCTGGTTTCTTCGGTAATACGGTTTCCGCTAAAAATGTTGACCTTCATCACGGCTCCGAGGGAGTAATTGTCCGCTGACTCACTGAAATCTTCGGAGTTGATTTCGTAATTTCCAACCAGATTAACGTCCGGATAATGACCGGCCCGTGATTTTTTGACCTCTTTTTTGGCAATTTCTTCCTCAAGACGAAGCTTTTCCATTTCAGCGCGTTGGGTCAAGGCGGTGTGGAGCCATTCTTCAATGGTGCCCTTGATTTCCCCACCAACGGTTAACGGCGTCACCGGGTTCAAAGAATCGGCTTTTCCGGAACCCATGGAGGCGTTCAACATCGTTTCACTGATTTTGTAGCGACTTTCCGCCACAAGCAGCTGCTGTTCCAGATCCGCAATATGAACCTCGGCTCTTAAAAAATCGCTTTTTACCACAAAACCGCGCTTATATCGGGACCGTATCATTTTAAGATTGGCTTTAGAGGTTTCAAGCGCTTGTTTTGTAACCATGATATTTTTCTGTGCAAGAACCAGACCGACATATGCTGTAGCGGTTTGGGCGATCACGTGCTGCCGGGTTCGGTCAAGTGTCAATGTTGCCGACGAAAGGTTCAGTTTGGACTGTTCCCAGCCGATTTTAGTTCGGCCGCCCTCGAAGACGGACCAGGAGACGGAGAAATTGGATGCAAAGTTGTTAATGGGATTCGGATTATTCAGTCGCTGGGGGTCGAAGTCCGACTGGTTGATCACCTCCTGGTTCAGCTTGGTGCCAAAAGCATACATGGGGTTGGTGGTTCGGTTGAATGTTTCCGTAAAATTAACTTGGGGGTAGAATCCGGACAATGCTTTGATGGAATTGGATTTTACGGCCTCCACCTGAAAAATTGCCGCCTTTATCTCAGGATTTTGTTTCACGGCAATTTGGATCGCTTCTGCCATGGATAAAGGTTCAGGAGGCGGTCCGGTGCGATCGTCTGCCGCCCCGGCAAATGCCGGGCAAAAGAAAGATAAACAGACAAAAAACAATACAAATGGATAAATCTTGATGGCTTTCATGGGGCTTCTCCAAAATTTTGAGAAAGGTTCTATGCGTATAAATTCGGGAAATTTTATTGTTTTTCGACCTGGAGGGCACTGCCTGTTTAAAGCAGCAAATTCAGTATATGCTTATTATCTACAAAAAATCAAGATCTTGTGAAAATAATGTCGTTTTCGCATGGATTTTGGTTACTTTGATAAAAGTGCCCGTGCATTGCATTAAATACGTTATCATGCATGAGCCGTGTCATTTAAAATAAAACAATCACTCTAAGCCATTCTACTCACTACTAACCCGTTGCCAGCCGGATTGGCGCAAGCGAAAAGAAACCTTATAAAACTGTTGATCAGCATTAACTGTATTGACTTCGAAGTGCTTTCTTATTGATTTTGCCCACGCTGGTCTTCGCAATGGCGTCGACCACTTTCACCTTGTCCGGAACTCCGAATTTCGGAATCATTCCGTTTTTAACAAACTGTTCATAAAAGCGTTTCAAATCTTCTCCGGTGACCTTATTCTTGAATTCATCTTTTAACACCACCAGTGCTATGGGTCTTTCCACCCACTTATCGTCGGCAATACCGATTACGGCGGCTTCGCTGACCGCCTCATGTTGGCTGATGATATCTTCCAGCGCCAGAGATGAAATCCATTCTCCGCCGGTTTTGATGACATCTTTGAGTCGATCTGTGATTTGGAGATAGCCGTCTTTGTCGATGAAACCGATATCGCCGGTATGAAGCCACCCTCCTGACCATAATTCTTCACTCTTTTCCGGATCTTTCAAGTAGCCGTTCGCCAACCAGGGCGCTCTCACCACCACTTCGCCCGTGCTTTTCCCATCATGGGGCAACGGATTCCCTTCCAAGTCGATGATTTCGAGATACACGTTGGGAAGGGGGAGTCCTGTCCTGCAACGTATGTCGATTTGTTCGTCTATACCCCATTCGAGCATCTGCGGCTTGAGATTGGCCGTTGTCAGGACCGGACAGGTTTCGGACATACCGTAACTGGTATAGACATTGATGCCCAGATCAAGAGCTGATTTGCACAGCCCGCGGGATAAGGCAGAACCACCGGTAATCACCTTCCATCCGGACAAATCGATATCTTTAACGGACGGGCTGCTGACCAACATGTGCAGGATGGTCGGCACACCGTGTGAAAATGTCACCTTTTCCGTCGCGACCAATTTCAAAAGCATATCCGGCTCGTATTTTCCCGGATATACCTGCTTTGCGCCGAGAAACGTCATCAGATAAGGTATTCCCCAGGCATGAACATGGAACATTGGGGTCATTGGCATGTAGACATCTCCGGAATTGATAGAGGCCTGGGACTTGTACGAACAAAATGCGGACATGATGCCGTAGGTGTGAAGCACGATTTGGCGATGGGTAAAGAATACGCCCTTCGGGTAGCCGGTGGTGCCGGTCGTATAGAAGGTCGTTGCTACGGTATTTTCATCAAAATCGGGAAATTCGTAATTGTTAGCGGCAATGGAAAGCAAGTCTTCATATTCTCCGTGAACGGCCAAAGACGTTTCGATGCTTTCCTGGCCATCTGAAATCAGAATAATTTTTTTGGGTATCTCGAATTGATCTTTTACAGATTCAAGCAAAGGGAGAAAATCCGAATTAACCAGGATAACATCATCTTGTGCGTGATTAATCGTATAAATGAGCTGATCCGGCGACAGCCGGATATTGATGGTATGGAGCACCGCGCCCATCATGGGTACGGCAAAGAAACATTCCAGATAACGGTGGCTGTCCCAGTCCATGACCGCTACGGTGTCTCCGGGTTCGACCCCGAGATCTTTCAACGCATTGGCCAATCGATGGATTCTCTTGCCGAAGACGGCATAGGTATATCGCATCCTGTCCCGATAGACAATTTCCTGGTCAGGTGAATAGATCAGCGGCGTCCGGAGAAAGTGTTTAATCAGAAGCCGATAGTCGTAGGCCGATGGTGTGGGTTCAATGATTTTGGGTGTCATTCTGGATCCTTATATGAATTATATTAAAACTTCTATCCGCATTTTTTGCGCAGATGAAGTAATTTACCAGAAACAAATTAGAATTCAAGATCTGAATGCCGTGCTCGGCGGATTTACGTATCAAAAGGATCCACCGAGCATCGTTTACTTTAAAAATGCATAAATAGGCTGGATTGTTTTAAACTTGAACTTTCATAATTTTGGTTTGATCCAGAACCTTGCCCCGGGTGCTGATGAGAATATCCGTCATGGGAATGGTTTGGCCGGAGGCTTCGAGAGCTTTTTTGACGATCATCGGCAGGCCGGAGCAGCAGGGCACTTCCATGTAGACCGTGGTAATGCTTTTAGTGCCCGCGGTTTTAAAGATGTCCGTAAATTTGTCGATGTACGATTGCGCGTCGTCGAATTTGGGACATCCCATCATCACCACTTTTCCTTTGATCAGGTCTTGGTGCAAATTGGCATAGGCGATGGAAACACAGTCTGCCAGCACCAGCAGGTCGGCTCCTTTAAGGAAAGGTGCTTTGGGCGGTATGAGGCGTATTTGGACCGGCCAGTGGGAAAGGGCCGATACACTTTCGGTCCCGGTTGCCGGTGAAGTTCGGGTTTCCGGATGGGATTCGACGGGGACGAATGTCTGGATCTGGGTGGAT
>JARRRC010000130.1:0-8029 GCA_037381105.1 Desulfobacterales bacterium | reverse complement strand
AACAAATCAGGTACTTAAATTTGAATTCCCCGCTGCTTGTCGAAGACCCCGTTTTACGGAGCGGCGCGGGATGAATTCAAATATGACCTAATATACTTTTATTACACCTGGAAAACAAAATCAATATACGAATTAATTTTCGCGCAATATTCAGGTGTTATCATCGATGATCGTTTGAAATGGTTTTTATGACTTGAAAAATGGATCATTCTTTTTTATTAGGATTTAGGTTTTTGAAATAAATTGCCGTTAAAGGAGCCTCCGGTATGATTAAATTTTTGCTGGAAGCTGTTTGAGTGGATTAGGGATCGTTATGAAAAAATCCTTCTCGATTTGAAGTCTTGACATACGTATTGTCTTAAACCGATTCCCCTTATCAAAAGATAAGAACGGTTTTTTCATTACGAGACCTTATCCACGAGTTCTTTCAGAAAAAATTTAATCATACCGGAGGCGAACCTTTGCCGCGAGGCTTGTCCGCCTCACCGCCGGCGGCATCTTCGGCTGGCGTGATCAAGCACTTTAAAGAAAAGATTATCCATGGAGGGCTCGTTCGAAAAACATCCCGTTATTGCCATCCATGAATCCAATATAAACGCAACAGGTGCCCCATTCAGAAAGGAACACCCCATGAGGCCAAAAATAGGCGTCGCAGTTATCGTTGTTAAAGATTCAAGGGTTCTTCTTGGAAAACGCAGGGGTTCGCACGGATCCGGAACCTGGCAGTTTCCCGGCGGCCATTTGGAATTCGGAGAGCCCATAGAAGATTGCGCCAAACGAGAACTTTTTGAAGAGACGGGTTTATCCATACGAAATATCAGATTCGGCCCCTATACCAACGATATTTTCAAGACGGAACAAAAACATTACGTGACTTTGTTTGTCATCGCGGATTACGATTCGGGCGTATTAACCGTAAAAGAACCGAAAAAATGTGAAAAATGGGAATGGTTTAATTGGTCGCAATTGCCGGAACCCAAATTCCTGCCGATGCAAAATTTGATTGAGCAAAACTTTAACTTAAAAGAGTGGCTAACATAACAATAAGGAGCGATTATGAAAATATTTCTTTATGCCTTTAGTCTTCTTTGTATTGCCGCCGGATGCTGCACAATTCTTTACACCCGCGAAATGAGACATTTTGTGAAACGCATGTTCAATGAAATCGACCGAAAAATTCTTTCGGTTTTCGACGCTGTATTGGGTGTTTGGCTTTTGCTTTCAGCCACTGCAAGTCATCATCCATGGTTTATCAGGTTCGTCGGATTACTGGCGATAATTGAAGGAGCGACGTTCTTTTTACTGCCCAAAACCCTGTATGATGAATTTGCCAGCTGGTATGTTGATTCGGCATCAGATCAAACTTACAGGCTTTTCGGTATTTTGTCGCTGATATTCGGCAGCGCAATGCTGTCCTGGGTGATTTAGGGCATCGAATACCATTTAGACACATTGTCTTATCTATCGTCCATCCATAAACATGGATGGACACTATCTAACAAATACCATAGGGAGGTAACAAATGAGCCTGCTGACCGCAGATCAAGAATTGTGCCAGCGTGACGGCATTTGTGCTGAAGTCTGTCCGACGGCAATCATTGAATTTAAAGACAAAGATGCTTTCCCAACCCTTGTTGACGGCGGAGAAAAACTGTGCATCCGGTGCGGGCATTGCGTGGCGGTTTGTCCGCACGGCGCGCGTTTTGCTCCCTCCGGTCATAACCTTCAACCGGTCAAATGGCTGGTGGTTTATGAAACAGATGAGGTCCTGCGGATGACCGAGCTTGTCATCGACTGGATGCGCCATTTAATCAAGGAAGATTCACCACTCGCCGCAACGATGAACCTGAATCGAATCGTTTCTTTTTGGGAGAGTGGAAATGATCTGATCTGCAGAAATGCACCCCATATCATCGTTGCTTATGCCCAAAAAGACGACAGGACGGCACCGGCAGCCTGTACCATTGCCCTGACCTACTTGACGCTGGCCGCTCCGTCTTTTGATCTCGGAACATGTTGGGCGGGCTATTTTAATACCGCAGCGACTTTCTGGGGGCCGATGCAGCAGGAACTTGGACTTCCCGAAGGAAATATCAACTTCGGCGCAATGATGGTGGGTTATCCGAAATTCAAATATCAAAGAATGCCGCTCAGAAATGAGGCCGAAATAACGTGGCGATAAGATCCTTCGTGCAGGACATCCCTAATACCGGGTCGCTGTGTAACATGGTATTTAAAGATCAGCATATCGCCTTTTTGAAAACACATGGCGATGAACATTCACAGCCAACCTCTTGTGAAAACCCTGCCGAGTTATAAGCTTACAAAAAAATTGGGGTGCGAAACTTGTGTTATAATTAATCGCGCTGAAGGCGCGTTCCACAATTTTAGCTCATTTTAGGCATTTCAAATTCAAACTTCTTTGTTTTTTCACTACCTCTGTCTCCTCAGGAAATGCCGGGGTCGAACCATACTATCGAGACCTTTTCAAAGGCCTCACATTTTGATTGACAAGCAAATTGATAGAATATATTTTGACTTTTCAGTCAAAATAATGACTTACCGGTCACATTCCAGAGAAAACACGGCATGCACAAACCAAAAACAGATCGAAAACGCCTATTCGACCAGATCACCCGAAAGGCCATTCAGGAGGCCGTGGTGAATCTTGTGACACGCACGGGCACTCGAAAAGTCACCATGGATCAAGTCGCTGCCGAGGCCGGGATGTCCAAGGGGTGTGTTTACATCCATTTTCGCAGCAAAAAAGAATTGCTGGAATCCGTGAAAACAGCGAGTTTTAAGCCCCTCGGCGATCAACTCCAGGAAATTCTGAACGGCTCGCTCACGCCGAAACAAAAAATTGAAAGCATTGTGCGCCGATTGTTCGGCTACTTTGATGAAAATCGAGGACTCTTTCGCTTTCTCTTGGAGGAACGCGAAATTGCGCAATCCCAAGCCGTTCGTCAGAAAAACAGCCGTTATCGTAATTTTGTTGAACGAATTGCCAATGTGCTGGAAGATGGGGTCGCATCGGGAATTTTTCGCCATATGGACGCCAGAAAAGTGGCGTCCATATTTATCGAAGCGACGATTGCCATGACTGCCCGTCGCCTCCTGGAGGAAGACCCCGGCCCTCTGGATGAAGACGTCCGGCTGCTGATCCAAGTGCTTTTTCAGGGCATTGCTTTGGTACCCGACTCGAAGATGGCCACTAACTGAGCGAATTTTGTTTAAAGAAAAAGGAAATATGCAATATCAAAAAATAAAGCTCATCGCAGCAAGCTGCAGGGTATTCTGGCGATGGAGAATAAACCGGACAAAAAATAACCCGTGTTTTTTCATTGCCGTCTTCATCACAGCCGTTTTGATGCTGACCGGGTGCGCTTCAGATTTGAACAAGGTATGGAAATCGCCCGGAACCGCCCCGTCTTCCTCGGTATCCTGGACGCCGGCGCCCGGAACAATACCAAAGCAGCCCCCCAAACCGGCCGGGACAACGATGCCTGAAGATATCCTCAAATCCGGAAAGTCCTTAAGTCTTTTGAACATTGTGGACATCGCCCTCCGCAACAACCCTGAAACAGCTGCCGCCTGGGCCCAAGCCCGGTCCGCTGCCGCCGCCTACGAGAGTTTTAAAGGCACGTATTACCCCCAGCTTGGCGCAACAGCCGGTACAAGTTATGTCCGAGGCTATAGTGATAATGGCGAGACGCGTTACACCCAGCGGGATTCTTTGGGTGCTTTGGAACTCAACTGGCTCATCTTTGATTTCGGAGGACGCGAGGCAGCATTGGACGAAGCCCGGGAAGCCCTCATCGCCGCTGATTGGACCCATAATACCGTCATCCAGAACATTATTTTTGCCGTGGAAAATGCTTACTACAATTATGTCACCGCAAAAGCCCTGCTCCAAGCCCAACAGGCGACCTACAAGGAGGCTGAAACAAATCTGGAAGCCTCAAAGGACCGACACCATGCCGGCGTTGCCACCATCGCCGATGTGCTCCAGGCAAAGACGGCTCTGGCACAAGCCAAGCTGGCGCTGGACAGGTTTCAGGGACAAATCCAAACCACAAGGGGCGCTCTGGCGACGGCCATGGGACTCCCCGCCAATACGCCCTATGACATTGTCATTCCGAAAGAAGAGATCCCTCTCAAGGAAACTCTGGAGAAAGTGGAAAATTATCTTGCTCAGGCTGAAAAACAGCGGCCGGATCTGGCCGCTGCGCGTGCCCAGGCCAGACAGGCCAATGCCCGTTTGCGTAAGGTGGAAGCACAGGCCTACCCTTCCATCAACGGCACTGCCAGCTGGGGAAGCACTTATTATGGGACCACTTCATTGTACAAAGACAATTACAACGGTGCCTTGCTGTTCAGCGTCCCGCTTTTCACGGGCTTTTCCCAGCGCCACAATGTTGAACAGGCACGGGCTGACGAGGAGACGGCCCAGGCCCGCCTGAGCAGTCTCGAACAACAGGTGGTGCTGGAGGTGTGGACAAGCTATTACGATCTCAAGACCGCCGAACAGCGCGTTCGAACAAGTGAAGATCTGCTCAATAGTGCCACCGAATCCTACCAGGTGGCCCTGGGGCGTTATAAAGCCGGTGTCGGCAGCATCCTTGACCTTCTGTCGGCACAAAGTGCCCTCGCAGTCGCAAGGGCCCAGCGGCTTCAAGCCACTTCCGACTGGTTCGTGTCCCTTGCCGCCCTGGCGCGTGACACCGGAATGTTAACCGCTTCCAGTACCAATGCGATTGAAAGCGTTCCCATTAAAATGGAAAAGGTAAATAAACCATGACAATTCGTTGCCGTTTATCGTCCTTTGGAACAAAATTCTCCGAACCGTTTAGTAGTTCCCTTTTTAACCTCGTGACGGTTGGGACTGCAGTTTTCTTTTTGGCTGCCTGTTCCGGAAATGCCGAAAACAGTCACGTACCGAAATCGGCGCCCGTAACGGTGAGCATCGCCCTCAAAAAGGATGTTCCGGTGGTTATTAAAGCCATCGGAACCGTGGAACCCCATAATACGGTATCCGTTCGGGCGCGTGTTCCCGGTGAAATCACGAAAATCGCCTTCAAAGAAGGACAGGAAGTTTCCAAAGGGGATCTGCTTTTTACCATCGATCCCCGGCCCTACCAGGCGGCTTTGGAAGGTGCTTTGGCAGACCTTGACCGGGACAATGCCAGGCTGAAGAGTGCCAAAGAAGATGTCCGGCGTTATGCCGAATTGGTCAAAAAAGACTATGTAACATCACAAACATACGATCAAACGGTGGCGAACGCAGAGGCGCTCAAGGCCACTGTTGCCGCTGACCGGGCAGCTATGGAAAGTGCCTGGGTCAACCTCGATTACTGTACCGTTCGCGCCCCCATCACCGGTCGTACGGGGCACCTTTTGGTAAAACTCGGAAATGTGATCAAGGCTGACGACCAAACTGCCGTTACCATCAATCAAATCATGCCGATATATGTGAGTTTCGCGGTACCCGAAGAATACCTGGCGGATATCCGGCGTTATGCTGCGGACGGAACGCTCGAAGTCGAGGCTGCCTTCCCCAATCGAACGGAGTCGAACTTTCAAGGGGAGCTCTCGTTTATCAACAATACGGTGGACGGATCCACCGGAACGATTCTTTTGAAAGCCACATTCCCAAACGATGACAAAGCACTTTGGCCGGGACAGTTCGTGAATGTCACGCTCAGACTCGCTACCAGTCGAAGCGCTGTTGTTGTGCCGTCCCAAGCCGTACAGCGAGGTCAGCAGGGAGAATATGTTTTTGTGGTTAAAGATGACATGACGGTGGAATCACGCGTTATCCAATTGGGTCAAGGGATTGACGGCGAGACGGTGGTTCGGGAAGGTATTGAGGCAGGCGAGCGTGTGGTGACCGACGGCCAGCTTCGTCTCTTCCCCGGAGCCAGCGTGGCTTTAATGAATCAACCGGCATCATCGGGGACAAACCATCCATGAAGGGACTATCGGACATATTCATTCATCGGCCGGTCATGACAACCCTTGTCATGTTCGGCGTGCTTCTCTTTGGAATCACCGGCTACCGTCTGCTTCCGGTGAGTGACCTGCCCAACGTGGACTTTCCCACGATTCAGGTGACGGCCGACCTGCCCGGAGCCAGTCCGGAAACCATGGCATCGGCCGTCGCAACGCCCTTGGAGAAGCAATTCTCAACCATCGCCGGGCTCGATTCCATGACCTCCTCGAGCCGGATGGGCACCACCCAGATCGTTCTCCAGTTTAATTTGAGCCGGAACATCGACGGCGCAGCTCAGGATGTTCAGGCAGCCATATCGGTGGCCCAAGGCAATCTTCCGAAAGACATGACGAATCCGCCCTCCTTCAAGAAGGTCAATCCGGCAGACAAACCCATCATTTATTTTGCACTCACGTCGCCGACGCTGCCCCTCTCCGATCTTGACGAATACGGGCAGACACTTCTGGCACAACGCATCTCCATGGTAAGCGGAGTCGCTCAAGTGCTGGTCTATGGTTCCCAAAAGTACGCGGTTCGCATCCGGCTGGATCCCAGCAGGCTGGCAAACAAAGGTATCGGGCTGGACGAAGTGGCACTGGCGGTGGGGCAAGGAAACGTTAATCTGCCCACGGGAACCCTGGATGGGCCGCACGTGGCCTACACCGTCCAGGCTACGGGACAGCTAAAGGATGCCGCCGCATACATGCCGCTGATTGTCGCTTATCGAAATGGGAGTCCCGTTCGCCTTCAGGATTTGGGAGTTGTGCTGGACAGCGTGGAAAACAACAGAACCGCGGCCTGGTACGTTGACGCCAACCACAATGACCGCTCGGTGATTCTGGCAATCCAGAGGCAACCCGGCACCAATACGGTAAAAGTGGCCGGCGACGTGCGAAAACTCGTCACCACGCTTCAGAAGCAAATTCCGGCCTCTGTTTCTCTGCATGTACTTTACGATCGATCCGGGCCCATCCGGGATTCGGTCAAAGACGTCAAGCTAACCCTGCTGCTGGCCCTGGTCCTCGTGGTTCTGGTCATCTTTCTCTTTTTGAGAAATCTGTCGGCCACCGTCATCCCCAGCTTGGCGCTTCCCATGTCCATTATCGGCACCTTTGCCATAATGTATTATATGGGTTACAGCCTCGACAACCTCTCTCTCATGGCACTGACGCTCTCGGTGGGTTTTGTGGTGGACGATGCCATTGTCATGTTGGAAAATATCGTCCGCCACATGGAAATGGGCGAAGGAACGTTCAGCGCCGCGCTGAAAGGGTCCCGCGAGATCGGCTTCACCATCCTCTCCATGACCCTTTCTCTGGCGGCTGTTTTCATCCCGGTCCTGTTCATGGGCGGGATCATCGGCCGGCTTTTCCACGAATTCGCCGTGACCATCGCGGTGGCCATACTGATCTCGGGCTTTGTCTCCCTGACACTGACCCCCATGCTTTGCAGCCGGTTTCTGTATCCTCCTTCCGAAGAGCGCCGCAGCGCCATTTATGACGCTTCCGAACAGGTCTTCAATAAAATGCTCGAAATCTACGAAAAGGGACTGAAATGGAGCCTTCATCATCGCCGGTTGGTGATGATCTTTTCAGGAATCATCCTTTTGGCAACGATCTACCTCTTCGTGGCCATTCCCAAAGGGTTTATCCCCAGTGAGGACAGATCCGCAATCTTTGCGTTTACCCAGGCTGCGGAAGGGATTTCCATCGACGACATGCTGGCGCATCAGCAAGCCGTGGCCGCGGTAATCCGACAAGACCCCAACGTGGAAAGTTTCTTCTCCACCGCGGGTGCCAGAGGCTCCAGCACCAGCAATACCGGCATCGCCTTCATGCACCTTAAACCCCGCTCCCAACGGAAGTATTCAGCCGACCAGATCATCGAGCAGCTTCGGCCCAAGCTGGCCAAGATTCCAGGAATTATGTCCTTTTTACAGAATCTTCCTCCGATTCAAATCGGCGGGCGCCTGACCAAAGCCCAGTACCAGGTCACCCTGCAAAGCGCGGATACCGAAGAACTTTATAAATACGCACC
>JARRRC010000129.1:6442-15836 GCA_037381105.1 Desulfobacterales bacterium | reverse complement strand
CCCCTTTTCTTCCAGGACAGCCTCAATTTCTTTTTTGGCTGAAGCGTCGATGGTCCTCTTTCCGGCGCCCCCTCTCCCCAGAATAATTGCACCGATAATTGCGATCAGAAGGATTACCGAAATCAACTCAAAGGCCAGGCAATATGTATAGAGAAACTCCTGTCCCAGATGAACCGCCGAGAAATCCCTGGTTTCGGCCGCGGCAGGAACCCAATCGGTTTTCAGCACACAGGCAAGAATCAGAATGAAAGCCGTAACCGCCGAGGAAACGGCTAAAAATTTATTCCGCCAGTCTTTAATGGACTTTTCTGCCACTTCCGTCGGCGTATAACCCACCATAATGCCGAAAATCAGAACGATACAAATGGCGCCGACATAGATGAGAATCTGCATCAGGGTGAGAAACATGCTCCCCAAATAAAAATAAATACCGGCCACGCCGAGAAGCGCCACGGCGAGACCCAAGACCGTTTTCATGAGAATCTTGGCCCGTATGGTAATGATGCTTCCCAATATCACCAGAATAATAAATGCGAAAAAAAGCCCTTCGGCAATGCTTTGGTAAAAGGTCATTTTTTCCGATCCTCCAGCCGTTTGAGGATGTCATAGTGAAACGCTTCCTTGGAAAAAGCCGCCAGGTTGTATTCATGGGAATACTCAAGTGCATCCACCGGACAGACTTCAACACATGTCCCGCAGAGGCTGCATTTGGTGAAGTCCAGCTCATAAAGGACCAGCGATTTTTTCTTTTGCCCTTCCAGTTTTTCTCCCTTGACCGTGATGCAGTTGGAAGGGCAGGATTTTTCGCACAGCCCGCAGCTGATGCACCGGTAAGTATTCTTTTTCGGGTCCAGAATAAGATCGATATGCCCCCTGAAATTGGGCGTGATATCAATTTCCTCCCTGGGATACTGCACGGTAACAATGGGCATGAACAGCGCCTTCATGGTGACCCCGAGTCCCTCAACCAGGCTCTTCCCGCCGGTATACAATTCCGAGAAATATTGTTTCATAGTTTTACAACCACTGCTGTTATCAAGAGGTTCACAAAAGAAAAGGGGACCAGGTACTTCCAGGCAAAATTGAGCAGTTGATCAAAGCGCACCCTGGGATATGTCCATCGCACCATAATCATCAGAAACAACAGGAAATAGACCTTGAGTAAAAACCAGACCACCCCCAGGTATTCTCCGTAAGGCAGATGGGGACCATGCCAGCCTCCCAGAAAAAGAACCGTTGCCACCGAAGCGACGATGAACATATTGGTATACTCTCCCAGGAAAAAAAGTGAGAATCCCATTCCGCTGTATTCGGTATGAAATCCCGCCGTGAGTTCACTTTCAGCTTCAGGAAGGTCGAAAGGCGCCCGGTTGGTTTCCGCAAGTCCTGCCGTAACGTAAATGAGAAAGGCGACCGGTTGCAAGAAAACGAACCATACCTTTTGCTGTGCACCAACGATCTCTTTCAGGCTGAAGGTGTTGCACATGAGGATAACAGCAAGCATGGAAAGCAAAATCGGGATTTCATAAGCAATCGCCTGGGCAACGGCCCGCATGGCACCGAACATGGAATATTTGTTGTTGGAACCCCACCCGCCGACCAGGATCGCCATGACATTTACCGCTCCCATGGAAACGATGAAAAGAAGGCCCAGATTCAAATCCCTTGCCTGGAGTTTTTCACTAAACGGAATTACGAGAAGCGGAAGAATCACCGGTGTAAACGATAAGAGCGGCGCCACCCTGAAAAGGGTGCGATCCACATTGAATGGAATCAACAGCTCTTTTGCCACCAGCTTAATCCCATCGACAATCATCTGGAGGATGCCGTGGAATCCCACTTCCATGGGGCCGGGTCGCCGTTGAACGTGTCCCGCGATTTTGCGCTCCGCATAGCCCATCATGATGGCATTGAGAAAAAGGAATGAAATGATGATGATGACGGCAATCACCATCCGGATCAGTTCAGGGGGTAAAGTTGAAATCGTTTCCATAAGCTGTTTTCTAAAAGCGATCTAAAATAAAAGATGTTTTATCGGTCCATTTCCGGTATCACCAGATCAAAGCTTCCCAAAATGGAAACAAGGTCGGGCAGGAGAATCCCGCGTCCCAACTCCGGAAGGCAGCTGAGATTGGAATAGGACGGAACCCTGACTTTCAACCGGTAGGGCGTGCTTGTTCCATCCCCCACCAGGTAGTATGACAGCTCCCCTCTTGCAGCTTCCACCGCGAAATTGCAGTCACCGGGAGACAATTTGATATTTTTCGGCACCTTTGACCGAACCGGCCCCTCCGGCAGTCGATCCAGGGCCTGCTCGATAATCCGCAAGCTCTGTTCGATCTCCCGGACACGAACCATGTATCGATCCAGACAATCTCCCTGCTTTCCCACCGGTATCTCAAAATCAAATTCAGGATAAACGGAGTACGGTTCATTTTTGCGAATGTCATAAGCAATGCCCGATCCTCTGAGGTTCGGACCGGTCATTCCGTATCGAAGGGCCATATCCGGCGAGACAATTCCGATATTTTCCGTACGCTTGATAAAGATAATATTTTTAGTTACCAGCTTTTCGTAGATAACATACCGTTTGCGCAGCCGCTTAATAAAGGCTCTTGTCGCTTCCACAAATTTTTCGTCGATGTCCTTGTAAACGCCGCCGAAACGATAATAGCAGTAAGTGAGTCTGGAGCCGGTGACACTTTCAAGAATATCCAAAATGTGTTCCCGATCATCGAAACCGTAGAGTATGGGGGTAAAGGCACCGAGATCGAGAAGATAGGCCCCGAGCCAAAGAAGGTGACTGGCGATCCGGTTAAGCTCCGATGTAATGACCCGAATGTATTCCGCTCTTTTAGGAACCTCGATCCCCGTTTTTCGTTCAATGAGGGAGACATACCCGTGATTGTACGGCAGAGCACAAACATAATCCATTCTGGCGGTATTGGGCATAAAACCCGGACACGGCCTGGACTCTCCCATCTTTTCGTGCATGCGGTGGATGAAGCCGAGCACCGGTTGCGGGTCAATAACGTATTCTCCGTTCATCTCCAGCACAATCAAAAGTACACCGTGGGTACTGGGATGCTGGGGGCCCATATTCAAAAAGAAACGGTTTTGTTCCTGATATTCTGATTCGAGCATGATGTATTTATCTTTTCAATTCGGTTACAAAGTCGAACGGCCGAAGCGATCGAGCGGTTCCGGCCTCGGTTTCTTATTCGGTATTTTCCTGCGATTCCGAAGGCCATGAAACCTCATTGAGAGACTTCAGCTTTTCTTCTTCTTTTAACAACGGATGAAAATCAGCATCTAGTTCAGAAAGCAGAAGCGGTTTCAGGTTCGGATGGCCGCTAAAAATAATCCCGTAAAGATCGCGGGTCTCTCTTTCGTGCCAGTCGGCACCCTGGTAGATGTCGGATATGGTTGGGATCTTTAGGCTTTTGGGCACGGAAGCGCGGGCCTTAATTCGGTACTTCCGATCATACCTGGCAAATTGATATACTACCTTCAGCCCGGAATTTCCGGTATCATTTTCCGGCTCGGGCCGGACATGAAATCCGGCGACAAAGACCAGATAGAAACCATGTTCATAAGCTGTTTTCGCAAATTTTCGAACCTGGCTTTCATTCAGAACAATTTCCAGATGGTATCCCCGCTGGTCATAGTCCGTCTCAATGGCTTCGAATCCTTGATCTATAAAAAATTTTTTAAAATCCTTGATTGTTTTATCCATTACTTCACCCGCAATCCTTTTACCTGTCTGACAGGAGATTTAGGATGACGATTCTGTGGAAGCGGATGTCGAATTCCGGTAATTTTTTCCTGAATCTTGAGGACCTCTATCACATTATAATTTTCTTTGACCTTGAACGGTCCTCCCGAGATGGCGCAGTTGCCCAGGGCAATAACCCATTTGGGAGACGGCATCTGTTCGTAAAGGGTGAGAAGCACCGGAGAAAGTTTTTTATTCACCGTTCCGGCTACGATCATTAGATCCGACTGCCTGGGCGACGGCCTGAAAACCTCGGATCCATATCTGGAAATGTCAAATCGGGCCATTCCGGTCCCCATCATTTCTATTGCGCAGCAGGCAAT
Source organism: Desulfobacterales bacterium (assembly GCA_037381105.1). Taxonomy (GTDB): domain Bacteria; phylum Desulfobacterota; class Desulfobacteria; order Desulfobacterales; family UBA11574; genus UBA11574. The sequence goes on along the minus strand of JARRRC010000129.1, from coordinate 11,738 downwards.
GCCGAACGTCATGGGCCAGAGTGAATTCGCCTGGCACAGCTTCAGAATGGTATCGGTCAGCTTCATGCGCAACAGGGGGCCTTCACCATATTCTCTGCCTTGTTCGACGACCGGCCTGCAGGATTCCGATTTTAAAAATTCGGTATATGCATCTAAATCTTGGGTTATCGGTGAACTTTTATCTTCCTCTCCCACGTGAATACTCCTTTAACCCAGGCATAAATAATGGCCAGGGCCAGAATGCCCAAAAAAATAAAAAACTCGACTATTCCACGAATGCTTGACACCTTGTCAAAGGCTGCTGCAACCGGAAACAGATACAGAATATCGACATCAAATGCGAGAAAAATGAGCGCGTAAAGGTAATAGGCAACACCGTAGCGGTAATCCCAGGCTTTTCCGTAAATATCCATCCCGCATTCATAGGTATCCAAAGATTTCTTAAGATGTGTTCTTTTGGGGCGAATAAACCAGTTGACGATAAACGGTGCAAATCCTCCGATAAAACCGACAATGAGGAACAGAAAAATATACATGTAGTCTAAAAGGGCGGTTTCCGTCATTACAATAATCCCGTCACGCATCCTTAAATATTGGGTCACGCTGCAATATCGTGGTTCATAGCGCCTTTTTTGAAAAGATATGGCGATGGACCGAGATTATCCGTAATTCACTTTAATAATACCTTTCAAAGTGGCATCAGGCAAGACCTAATTCAAATTTAAGGGTGAGAATTAAAAAATTGCTTTGCGGCAATGGGGCTAACAGCAGCTTGTGTTTTGGCCTTCGTCGGATTTGTTTTTGGTTTCAATCACGCAACAACAGGATCCTTCTCTGCCCAGAGCCGAATTGATAACGGCTGCGGCACAACCCACACCCGCCTGAACGCTTAATGCTTCTGTCGGACAATTCTTAGCGCAAGCGCCGCACTCCATGCACTCATCTTCGTTTTCGATTTGAATCCGGCCGCTGTTCATGCTGAAAACATCATGGGGACAAACCACCATACACATACCGCAGCCCGAGCATTTTTCCTTGTTGAGCTGAAGCGTGACCACATTTTTCAAATAGATCATTTTTTGCATCTTTACTGTCCTTTATAAAACAAATCTCGAGCCGAACCAGAGGATCAATCCAACCACTCCTCCAACAATTTCCAGAGGTACAGCCCATCGCATCTCCTTTCAACAAAAACCAAGCCAAAATTTCAAGAAAATTGAGCCTCAAATTCAGATACAGCGTGCTGAAAACTGAAATCGCTACGGTCATGATCAACCCCATAATCAAACCTTTTTGAGAAAAAGCCCGCCCCGGCAGCCACGGCAGCAGCAACGGCGTAAAAACGGCTCCGGCTGCCGACGCACCCAACAGATTGAATACGGCGAAGAGACCATGGTTCAATGCATTGTTCCAAAATCCGTAAGACGCACCCAGTCCCCCCAGGAGGAAAAATGCGGGGAGTATCAGAACAGACCATTTCAATGCGCTCACCAGCTCAACAGGTATTAAGACGATCCTTTCAAGAGTCGTAAATGTCTTTCGACGCATTTCCGGGGTTGCTTTTAGGCCGGCATCCAGAAAAGCCGGTAAATCGGCGGCGCGAACAGGGCCAAAAATAACCTTAAAGCCGATGCGCTTTTTAACCCTGTATGCCGCCACGCCAGGGGCTGCCAGTTGCGGTAAAATAATCTGACGATGGGATACCACTTGATTCAAACCGATAAATTCAACGCGCCGAACCAGTTCGTCTGTTCCAAATGTCCCCTTCCCGGCCGCACACCAGACATTGATGCCTTTGGTATCCAGAACCAGAATCCATGCACTCCGCTTCGGAAGGGCTTCTCTTAATCGATCAAAACTCATTTTGTAATTGGCGGTGACCAGAACCGGAGACCGGCCGCTGGGCTCACCCAGCGCGTAAAGACCGGGATCCACGGTATAATGCATTCGGCCGACACCCCATCGCGCCTTTATTGTTCCCCAATGATCCGACCCGCTCAGATCAGAAGATATTCTGGGCACAATGCCCGTCGACGTCTGAACAGAACCGGTGATAAACGGTTGTTTCATATCCGGGAGGCTCAACCGAGCCGTATTCTTCTTGGATCAGCCACCGGTATTTTCCGATGCCGGCGGCATGGAATTTAGAATTGGTTTACGGGTTGGCAATTCAGTAGGGTCAAAGGTCATGAGTATTCTTCCTTATATATAATCCCAAATCGCGCTTAGGCGGCCGGGTAATTAATTTCTTTGAGTGTTTCCTTGATTTGTTCCAGCGTGGCAGGGGGTTCGAATTCAACCGTAATGCTCTTGTTGCCGGGATCGCCTTCCACGGCAGCGACGCCTTCCAGCTCGCTCAGCTCGTTTTTGATCGACATCACACAATGGCCACAGGAAATGTTGGGTATGGAAAAAATTTCTTTTGCCATATTGGATTACCTCCTTTTATTTTCTATCAGTAAATAATACTACAAGGTCACCCTGTCAACCTGCTCAAGATGAAAAACCCGTCATTCTAGACATATAAACGAAAATGTTACCATAAGACATATCATTCTCAAAGGATACGAACCTTACGACCACAACTCGATGCGATGGCCTTCAGGGTCAAAAATGTAAAATACCCGCGCCCCCCATATGGTTTTGATCGGACCGGTTTCGATCCCGAGCTCGCGCAATCGATGGTGGGTAACGTCAACATTTTCAACTTGAAATGACAGGGTAATTCCTGAACCCTTTGCGCTTTGAACGGATGTGAAGGCGGCGTTGGCGATGCTTATAAAGGTCTTATCAATCAATTGAAACTCCACCAGCCATTCGGTCTCGTGATTGACATTCAATTTCAACACATCACGGTAGAACTTCACTGTGTCGTCCCAGTTTTGACAGTATAAAATGGTGTTGGTGCGTTTGATATCATCCACGACCATTATGGTTCTCCCAAAAAAAGTGCTCAACGCATTTCAAAATACCACTATGTAGCAGTTTTTTTCTTGACAAATCCTCTGTATGCGCGTATTGAGAAATTAAGCCATAATCCTCTCTTCTTCCTCCTCTTTTTTGGCTTGAGGCGGTTCATCTTTCAGATGAACCGCCATTTTTTTGAACCTTGCTGATGATCAACCATATAGGTTTTTTTACCCTTCAGAAGCTGATGCAAAGGGACTGGTTTTCAGATCGCCCATTGCTTTGGTCAATTCCAATAAAACGCCGAGTCCCTTTTTACTTTCCGGTCTCGAGCAGGCAGAGAAAAATCCGAACGGGCCAACATCTTTACTTTTGGACAGATCCAAACCGGCCCCAATATCAGCGAATCTTTCCAACAGTTTCTTGAACTGAGGATCGGAAATCTTTTCGGTGATTCCGAGTAATGCGACAAGACCGTCTCCGATCCGGTCGATGTCTTCTGCGGTGTAAGCTGAGGCAATTTTGGCACGAATATCATACGTTGCTTTTATTATTCGAAAAACCCCTCTTTGTTCTAAGCCATTCAGATAGTCGATAAATTGAGGAACCATCAGCCTCAGCACCGGTTCTATTGTCGTGACAAAATCGATAATATTCTCCAGTTGCTCCAGGGCATAAATAATGTGTTTGACGCTTCTGAGCATTCGTTTGGTCAAGGCGGTCAAATCTTCCAACTGAAAAGCGGACTCTATGTCTTCCAGTTCTTTAATTAACCTTTTGGAAACCGGTTGGGACATCGCAAACAAGTCATCTTTGAATTCCTTCATACTCATGGCGGATTCCGCCAGAGGAGCTATCCGGTTTTCAATGCGATCAAGCCGTTCAAGAATCAATTCTTCATTTGTCATGGCGCCTCCTTTTCTAAAAACTCTGACGCATTTTGCCAGCCATATTGAACTGAGGTTCCAAGGGTAATTCAAAACCCTTCAACATGAGGTTCCAGTAGACCCATTTGAACATCATCTTGCCCAAAAAGTTCGATTGGCTTTCACCGAGTAAAGAGAAAGGGCCTAAACCGGGGAATGGAAATTTTCCTGCGAGGGGCTCCATATCATAGCTGAAATCAATCAAGTAAGCCATCCCGTGGCTTGAAACGATAAATCACGTTGAATGTCCATCATAATCGGGTTTTGGTTCTTGATTTTCTATCTCCAGGAGAATGTTGTTGACGACGATGTCGGATTCGTAGTGAGCAACCGCGCCGGACTTGGAAGTGGGCACATTGGTTGCGTCCCCGATCACATAGATATTGTCGAAATCCGCAGCTTTTAACGTACCTTTATCGGTATTGACAAAACCCATGGGGTCCCCAAGGCCGCTGTCCAGAATGACTTGTGCGCCGGAATGCAAAGGGATTGAAATGAGAAGATCATAAGGGATTTTATCACCTGTTACGGATTCGATGGTCTTTTCACCGGCATTCACATGATCAATGGACCAATTGGGAGTGATCTTGATATTCTTTTGACTGCAGACATCTCCCAGAACCTTCGAAGCCACGGGTTTGGTGAAAGCGCCGTCCAGCGGTGTAACCAATTCTATCTCGATATTGCTTCGAACGCCATTGTCTCCAAAAAACCAGTCTGCAAGATAGACGAACTCCAAAGGCGCGACGGGGCACTTGATGGGCATATCGGCGATGTTGACCAAGATCTTTCCCTTTTTAAAGAATTTCCATCTCTTGTAAAGAGCAATTGCCCCTTCCAACGTGTAGTAGGTATGGACATCGCCCCCCCAGTCATCCATCATGCCGTCGGTTTCTTCCGGCAAGACCCTGCATCCTGTGGCGACGACCAGCCAGTCATAATCGTATTGGCCTTTCTTAGTTTTCACGCTCCTCTTTTCGTGGTCGATGTTTACAATCTCGTCGACAACGAATTCGACGCCGGACGGGAAGAAATCGGCTTTAGGCTTGACACATTCTTCAGGCCTATAAATGCCAAAAGGGATAAACAGCCAGCCGGGTTGATAGTGGTGCATGGGATCCTTGTCGATGACAGTAATCTGCCATTCCAAACTCAGCAACTCCTTGCGCAGCTTTGCGGCGACCATTGTTCCGCCGGCGCCCGAACCTAAGATAACGATTTTTTTCATTCAAACCTCCCTCGTAATATTTTATCTTAATAATTATAAATACACAATTCCTACAATGTAGTATATATGTCAACAAAAAAATGTATCTTTAAAAATATCGATACTTTTTTAAAACAGGTATTAAGAGTCCTTTTATGAATTTTTCCAAACAGATTATTATGTAATTTTAGAACGAAAAAGAAAAAGAAGATTAGGGAGGTGTCACAAAGAAATCGGTATATATTTTTGAAGCACC
>JARRRC010000129.1:0-6356 GCA_037381105.1 Desulfobacterales bacterium | reverse complement strand
AAAAAACTTGACAAGAACTGCCACATCGCCGTACCTTAATTACCACAATGTGGTTGTCTGTGAAGGATTTGCCATGACCAGCAAAGAATTTAAGAAGCTCAGAAATCAATTGGGAAAAACACAGCGGCAAATGGCGCAGCTTCTTGGCGTTTCCATCAAGGCCGTTCACAGCTATGAACAGGGGTGGCGATCCATACCGGCCCATGTGGAACGACAGATTTTCTTTCTGGTTTCCCGATTGAAGAAAAACATCCGTAAAAGGGGGCCGTGCTGGGATCGAAAAGCATGTCCTTCCGAGCAGAAAAAACAGTGCCCGGCCTGGGAATTCCAGTCCGGCGATCTTTGCTGGTTTATCAGCGGGACCATCTGCGATGGCCATGTTCATAAATCTTGGAAAGAAAAAATGAAGCGATGCCACTCTTGCGAGGTTTTTAAATCCATATTTTAGAATCAAAACATCATTTAACGTGAAAACCGTTCAAAATGAAAAAGTTCAACGCTTTTGTCGATTATCTTATCCCCATGTTTCACCTGAATTTTGACCGTACTCCCGCTTTTGCTCAAGAACAGATTCAGTTTCAGGTCTGCCAGTGATTGTATGGGGCGATCTGCAAACCTGTAAATGACATCACCCTTTTCAAGCCCTGCTTTTTGTGCGGGACTGTTTTGACTGACACCGATAATCACCAGGTGCTGATCTTTTTCTTCCACCATTATCCCCAACTTAGGAGATTCTTTCCCTTCTAGTGGCGTGGTCAACAGCACATAATCTCCAACGCCGTCTTCAATATCTTCATCCTGCACCACAACGACAAACGGTTCATGGTTGCGCCGATAAAGTCGTTCCGGAATTCCATATTTATGCATGACATGGCCGTTGCCCGCCAGGATTATCATTTTAAGTTCGGGATGGTTCCCCAAAAACCGGAAGGCGGATTCAGCCATACTTTCATCCCACAATAGTTGCGCCTGTAAAAAATAATTGAAATCCCGAAGATTTTCCTGTTTATTGTGTGCGGCAAATACTTTTTCCAAATCCTTGCGATACGCTTCATTTGAAAAGTTCATAGAAGAGGGCAACTGCTTTTTTTGAGATTCGGGCAGATCGTACATCCCTTCCCGTGCCACTTCATGGGTAATATCTCCTTGAATATTTAAGGCAACAAGTGGGATATGCTCTTGTTTGAGATAATCGATAATCGGTTTATATAAATTGTAATCGTATCCCCATCTGCTGTAATATCCGGTCTTTTTTAAAAATGCATACTCGTCAATTCTTCCGGCCAAATAGTCATCCACTGCCTGTTGGTAAGGTCGTTGGAACATTTCCATCCCCACAGCCAGTGGATATCCGTCTTCATGCATTTTTTTAATCACTTTCAGCTGGTTCATATGGTGAACATATTGGTCATGTATTTCCCCGATGTATACAATTCGCGAGGCTTCAAGTTTCGGGATAATATCGTCCAAAGTTGGAACGGTGTCAGGTTTTATCGCCTGGACGGGCGGGCGGGATAATATCTGAATGCCATTTTCGGTTTCGGCAATCGTTTTGATGGTGTTTTGTCCGTTCGTAAACGCAAGCTCGGTATATTTCCCGTAATGCGGTATTTTATACTGAACGGCTTGTGCTTCTTGTTTGTCCGCAACATGTAACACGACCACACGTTCCGATTCATTATACGGATTTTTATACACCTTTAAATAAACGCCGTTTTTCGAATGCCTCTGTTTGCCCAGCATCATGTCCGCAACGGGATTGTCATCGCCGGCAATGAGCAGCGAATTTTTTTGAATCTGATCAAAGTTAATTCTATCCGGGGCCATATAACTCATCGTCTTGACCCCCAAAGCGTCAATCACTGGTTGGTACGTTGAGCGCCTCGTGGATGAAATCACAACGATCAGCTTTTCTTTTCCCATGACGGCAGCTAAAACCGGAGGGATCTCTTCAGGGTTCAGATGCCGCATGAGATCGTAATTTTCATCCATAACCACCTTGTTTGGGGGGTCGTCCAATGCAAGCGACATCTTTTCTTTGGAATTTCTCGCGTTAATCCACTGTTTAGTTTTCCTTTCCCCGGTATAGCTCGTAATAGGGATGTGCAGAGGATAGGGTTCTTCCCCCTGTAAAAGATCAAACTTAAGCTTCAGCTTTCCCTGCTCCACGTACAATTGCGTATTTTCCACCTGAAGGCGCGCAATACTTTTTCGGGTCAGCCAATCTCCGAAATAGGTATACAGTTTTTTCCCGCCTGCGCGTTCAAATGCATGCTGGATGTCGAGCCAGCACGCCCGTCTGAAAAGATTGTGCCGGATAAAATCTTTAACGGCCGCATAAAAAATGTCATCACCAAAAAGCTCCCGGAGTTGGTGAAAAACCATGGCTGCCTTGCCATATCCAACGACGCTCTGCACCTTGTTGCTTCGGCTTTGAAAATCGCTCAACGGCATAGCATTATCCGCATGGACATACGCGTTGTAATCCACCAGGATCTGTTTTCGATAAACACTGCCCTTTCCTTCCAGCTCGGCATAGTAATGATCCGAGAGATACGTCGTAAGCCCTTCCGCCCAGTTGCCGGACGCAAAATCAATATACACGGAATTACCGAACCATTGATGTAAAATTTCATGCCCCAAAGAGGTCTTGACGATAAACGGTAAACGCACCACCTGTTTTCCCAGAAGGGTAAACGTCGGCATTGAGTTTCCTGTGGGTAATATATTTTCTGCAATGGCGAAACGCCGGTATGGATAAGGCGTGAGCATCTTTTCATACATGGCCAGGTATTTTTTTGTATAGTCCAGATAAGCATCCGAAAGATGCGCATCGTCTTTGAAGAAATATGCTTCAATATCGATGTCTTTATAATGATCTTTTTTCCGAACATAGTGGTTTGAAGCTGCCAGGTGCACGCTATCCAAGGGGTGATCGAATTCAAATGCAATGATCGTTGATTGGTCGTGTTTTTGAATGCCGATGAATTCGGATTCCGATACGGCGATAAAATTTTCCGGCAGCGTTACAGTGTGTGCATAATGCGCAAGAACATCCGGTTGAGGATACCAGACGGACGTCAAAAAGACGTTATCTTTATCGATAAAATTATTCTGGCTTGCGTCGGGCAGGGCTTCATAGCTGATGTTTATCTCCGTACCGCTTTTTATAAAAAGACTAAGGATATCGTCCGTTGAATTGACACGTTCGCCTCCCTTTATGTTCAATATCTTCAAATGTTGAACGGACAGCGCAAGCCGGGTATCGGTATCCGCTTTCAATCGGGCGGTGCCGATGATTTTTTTCTCACCCCGCGGCTTGAGGCTGCCAGATGCAGACTCTCCAGGGGGTGGCTGAATTCAAACGCGATAGTTGTGGATGAATCATGTTTTTGAATGCCGACAAATTCGGATTCCGACACGGCCGTAAAACTACCCGGCAGCGTTGCGGTAAATTTATATTCGGCAAGGACATCCGGTTGAGGGTACCAATCGGCTGTCAAGAATACGTTATCTTTATCGATAAAATTATTCCGGTTTTCGCCGACCAAGGCTTCGAAACGGATTGTTGTCTCCGAGCCTTTTTTCATGGAAAGTCCAAGGATATCGTCTGTTAAATCAACGACATTGCCGCCGGCCACGTTCAATATCTTTAAATTTCGAACGGCCAGATCCAGCTTGATATCGTCATTTGCTTTCAATCGGGCAATGCCGATAATCTTTTTTTGGGTGGTATTGACTTTCACATCAAGCGCATACTGCAAATTTGCACTCCAGCTTGTTGCAGGCAGAAAAATCATCAACAAGAAGACCAGTTTCTTCATTTTTCCATCCAATTTTACTCGGTTCGGTACCCGCTAGGGTTTCATGTTTCTTTTTAATGTTTTGACCAGGGTTTTGATAGGCTGCCCCGTCGGTGAAGTGGCCGCGGGATTTCTTTTGAGAAGTTCTTCCCAGGCGTTAATAGCGCCGGGAATGTCTTTTAGGTCGTGCATGAGGACAATGCCTTTATCGTAAAGCGCCGTTTCCTGACGGGGGTCTATTTTCGCCGCTTTATCGAATGCTTCGATGGCTTTTTGGGGTTGACCGGTTCGACGGTACATGATCCCCAAATCGGTCATGACGTCGGCGTTGTTCGGGTTCAATGCCAGTGACTTGGTATATGCCGCGATCGCATTTTTATAGCTGCCGGTATCAAAATACAGATTCCCCAAATTGGTCCATGCCGCAACATTGCCGGGGTTCTCTTTCGTCTCTTTTTCAAGCCTAAAAATTTGCGCGGCTTGTTCTGCCGAAACGGCCTGCCCTTTTTCAGGCGGCTGGGAAACCTGTGTATTTTGAAACGGTTTAAGGGTTTCGGATTTATAGACGCCGAAAACAACGCCGCCAATAAAGCCCACAACCAGGGCCAATAAAGCGACCATCCACATGGTCTCTTTCTTTACGATTCTGCTTTTTTCTTTATCTTTTTTACCCATACGGAGTCTTTAATAAAAGTGTTCAGTGTTCGGTGTTCAGCGCTCAGATCCTGAACTCTGAACACTGAACGCCGAACACTCAAAGGAAACCGGCATGTCAGCGGCCATCTGGTATTTATATGGCACGATGTGGCATTATCGTCAACAACTATATATGTTTCTGTTGACAAAATCCCACAATGTAACATATATGATTAATTACGAACTTTTCTCAAAAGCGGTATTTATCGCTGATTGAAATCCGTGTGTTTATATCGGAAGCGTGATGGGCATCGATAAAGAAAAAGAATATTTGCTCAAGGCGATCGGCGCTTTTAAAAGAAGATTTATTGTCGTTTCGCCTGAATTCAAAATCCTGGCCGCCAACTGCAGGCTAAATGGTGCAACAGAGTCTCAAGTCATTGGGAAATGCTGCCACCAAGTGTTCTATGAACGACAGGATCCTTGTGATAACTGCGCGGTAAGAGAGGCCAGAAAAAAGGGTAAACCCACCCTTATGCCCAAACCGGAAGACAGATTGGATCTGAATGAAATGCCGTGTTATTTTGCCTATCCCATCTATTCCGGAAATGAGATCGAAGCCTATGTCAGCATGGATTTTGACCTTCCCACCCATGGAGGGCTGGAAGAAAAACTGCATCGCTCCAATGCGTTTTTGCGGAATCTCATTTTAAGTGCCGTAGACTGCGTTATTGCATCGGACAAAACCGGAAAGATTCTCATCTTCAATGAGGCCGCCACCAAGGTTTTCGGTTATTCGGCGGATGAAGCGCTCCATCATCTCAATGTTCGGGATATTTACCCCGGCAACAATGCCTATGAAGTGATGCGAAATCTTCGAAGCGACCAATACGGCGGCAAAGGAAAACTTCAATCTTATCAGGCCGATATCATCAGCAAAAACAAAGAAATTATTCCCATCTTTTTAAACGCCGCCATCGTTTACGAAAATGGGCGGGAGGTGGCAACCATCGGTTTTTTCCACGATCTTCGGGAAGAGCTTCGAATAAAAGAAGAGCTCGGAAAAACTCAGCTTCAACTGCTGCAGGCCGAAAAAATGTCTTCTCTCGGGAAACTGGCCGCCGGAGTGGCCCATCAGCTCAACAATCCCCTTGGTGGAATTACGCTGTTTACCAAACTCATCCTCGAAGAATATGATCTTGAAGACGGCGCCAAAGAAGATCTGAATAGAATTTTACGGGACGCCAAAAGATGCCGGGACACCGTAAAAGAACTCCTTGAGTTCACCCGGCAGACACGACAACTGATGCGTCCACATGATATCAACCGTTCCCTCACCCGAACCCTTTTTTTGTTGGAAAGTCAGACCCTGTTTCACAACATCGAAATCGTAAAAGACCTGGATGCATCACTCCCCCCTGTGCTTTCGGACATCCAGCAGTTGTATCACTTGTTCATGAATATCATTCTCAATGCAGCCCAGGCCATGGATGGAAAGGGGATGCTGACCATTAAAAGTTTCTTGCTGCCGGATGGCGACAAGGTCTGCATCGAGATATCCGATACGGGACCGGGGATATCCCGGGAAAATCTGCCCCACATTTTCGAACCGTTTTTCACAACCAAAGAAGAAGGCAAAGGAACCGGTTTGGGGCTTAGCCTGGCTTACCGAATCGTACAAAATCATGGCGGCAATATCCAAGCGGATAGTGACCCCGGAAAAGGAACGACATTTACGATAGTGCTCCCTGTTGGGTCTAAAAAAACATAAGCTTTTGGTTTCTTGAAAAAGGAGAGGAAAGTGGAAACAGCATCCGGCGCAACGGTGATGGTTGTTGATGATGAACAGGATATTCGCGACGCATCCGAACGCATCCTCAATCGCGCCGGTTTTCAGGCCTTGAAAGCATCCGGGGG
>JARRRC010000128.1:7395-10001 GCA_037381105.1 Desulfobacterales bacterium | reverse complement strand
TATAAAAGACCTTAAGGAGTAGATACATAACGTGAAATTAGGAGGAAAAAATGAGCTTTAGAATAAAAAATAATATTTATTGGGTGGGCAAAATCGATTGGGAACTTAGAAAGTTTCACGGTGATGAATACTCAACTCATCAATTGATCACAGCGGTGCATTGCCGGAACTTATGAGCCTTATTCCGGACACGCCAATATATTGTACGAAAAACGGTGTCAAATCATTGAAGGGGCACTATCATCAGGATTGGAATTTCAATGTTGTTAAAACCGGTGACAAACTGAGCCTGGGACAAAAGGAACTCATTTTTGTAGAGGCTCCAATGCTTCATTGGCCAGACAGTATGTTCTGCTATCTGACGGGAGACAATATTTTGTTCAGCAATGATGCCTTCGGACAGCATTATGCATCGGAGAATATGTTCAATGATCTCGTTGACCAGAACGAACTGTTTAATGAATGCATTAAATATTATGCGAACATTTTAACCCCCTTTAGTCCGATGGTTACCATGAAAATTAAAGAAGTGTTGTCTTTTAATCTGCCTCTGGATATCATTTGTACAAGCCATGGCATCATCTGGCGGGACAAGCCCGAACAGATTGTTGAGCAATACCTAAAATGGGCCGAGAGCTACCAGGAAAATCAAATAACCATCATCTATGACACAATGTGGAATGGCACCCGTATTATGGCTGAAAACATTGCAAGAGGCATAAAAGAGGCTGATCGTGAGATTAATGTTAAACTTTTCAATCTGGCTAAAAGCGATAAAAATGATGTTATCACGGAAATTTTTAAATCTAAAGCACTCATAGTGGGTTCCCCGAGAATCAACAAAGGGATTTTGGTATCGGTTGCAGGTATCCTTGAAGAGATAAAAGGGTTAAAGTTTAAAAACAAAAAAGCAGCAGCTTTTGGATGCTATGGTTGGAGTGGCGAGTCGAATCAAATTATATCGGAAAGTTTAAAATCAGCAGGTTTTCAAATAGTAGACGAAGGAATAAAGGTCTTATGGAATCCCGACAATGAAAGCGCAGCCAAATGTACTGAATACGGAAAAAAGTTTGTCGCAGATATTTCAGATTAACGATGAGATAATGCAGATCATATAGGAGGGGATAATGGAAAACATGGAAATTGAGGAAGTCTGTTATACAAGAGAAGTTGCCTTGGAAAAGGCGATTGAGATGGAAATGAAAAGTTTCCAGGTGTATAGGAAAGCCTATCTTAAAATTAAGGAACCTCGTGTTAAGGACCTTGTAAAAGATTTAGCGCTTGAAGAACTGGAGCACAAATATATTTTGGAAAAAGCCTATTTTGAGGAGACGGTTGCGCTTCATGATGAAGATATGAAAGAAGGTCCGAGTATGAAGCTGTCGCTTCTTTTGCAGGAAAAGCCTCTTAAAGAGGATGCTGACGACCAGGATGTGATGATACACGCCATCCATGATGAAAAGCGCGCTGTTGATTTTTACAAAAAAATGGCAGAGCAGTGTGGTGGCGCTCCAATGGAGGAAATGTTTACTAGATTGTACATGGATGAGGAGGCACATCTCGTTCGGTTGGAAGAAATATATGAAAGTATTTACATGAAAGATATGTGATGAATTTATAAGGAGAATTATTATGAGCAAAATTGACACAAATGCACTTTTAGATTTTTACAACATGCTGCTTGAGGCGGAACGTGCTGGAGTGACTGTCTTGGGTGAAATGAACAAGCAGGTTGAGGATCAAAGGTTAACGCCCATTTTGAAAAAGTTTTTACGGGATGAGGGCATTAATTGTCGAATCTTGGTAAGCCTTATTTATGATCTAAATGCCATGCCCAGCGACAAAACAGGCGCGTTCGTGGATAAAATACGCTCACTGGACAATCTTGATGAAAAGATACAGCTATTGATCCGTGGCCAAGCGTGGGTGGCGCGTAAAATCCAGGAATTCCAAAGCAACATTCCAACTGGATCTGCCTACTTATTTATGGACGCGATTAAGGCACAACATGAAGAAAATGTAGATATGCTGAGAAAATATTTCGAGAAATAGCAATTTCCCTTGTTCTCAATCCCGTCAATCTTTGCATTCAGCAGTAAAACGTAACAAAGTCTGAATTTTCTATTATTATTGATGGGTTATACTCTATTAGACTCCCTTATAATTTTATCAATGTCAAGCAATAATTGATATCCAAACCTCATCCGGGATCAAACATTGGGTTTAGAGACGGCTGTTCCGAGTGCTGCAGAACATTTCTCATGGGCTTGAAGCAGTCTCGTTGAACTTTCAGGTTAGACACCCTGCAGTATCGCTGGGTAGTCGTGATCCAGTTGTGCCCCAGAAGATCCTGGATGGTCTCCACCTCGGCCTCGGCATTTAAAAGCTGTGTGGCCATGGTGTGCCACTTTTCTTATTCGAATGGGAAGGCCGCTAAAAGGGCGAGGAAGTCAGAAGATCTGCCTGAACAAAAAACATTGAAAACTTGACAAGGTTTATTGATTTTGTTAATTTTTAAGTAATATCCAGCCGCTACTCATATTCCTTCGATTATCCAGTGTCATTTTGTCCCTTCGAAAATGATGGATTTCGCTCCCATTCAATGG